>CAIZMD010000153.1 GCA_903933995.1 uncultured Bacteroidota bacterium | reverse complement strand
GGGCATTTCATTTACAGACGCTTTAGAAATGCAAGGTGTGGCTAAGTTTTTTCCAAAAGGAGCAGCATCTGCACAATCCCTGATTGCGGGTAATGATTTGTTATGCCTTCCCGGCGATATCCCAGGTAGCATTGCAGCTATAAAACAAGCCATTGATTCTGGTAAATTGAGCTGGGATATCATTGACCAAAAAGTAAAAAAAGTATTGTTGGTCAAATACCATTTGGGCTTGAACCAAAAATCAGTGATTGATACCAATCATTTGGTGGCAGACCTCAATCTAAAAACCGATGAAATTAAAACCCGTTTGGCTGCTGAAGCACTAACCCTACTCAAATTTTCTGACAACAATTTATTACCTATGAAAGCCAAGCGTGTGGCTTATTTGGGAGTAGGAATTGATAAGGCCAATGCATTTGCAGAGCAAGTACAAAAAGACTATCAAGCAGACCTATTTTTCTTTGGTCCTAAAGATGGAGCTAAAAAGAAAGACAGTTTGCTCAATGTCTTAAAAAAATACGATGGCATCGTCTTAGGCATGCACAATTTTAGCCGCAGACCTGCCAATAATTATGGCTTATCAGATCAAACCATTAGCCTATTACAACTGGCCCAAAATCTTCCCGTCATTAATTTTGTTTTTGGCAACCCTTATGGTATGAAATACCTCTGCAATGCCAACAATATTGTTGCATGTTATGAAGACGATCTTATTACTCAAATAACCGCTGCAAGTTTATTAAAAGGTCAAATTCATGCAAAGGGTCAATTACCTGTTACCGTATGTGATCAATTCAAACTGGGTGATGGAATTGCTTTTGCAGGTTATTTGCCAGCGGTAAAACCCGAACAAGTGGGTCTAGATGCAGAAGGTTTGGCCCGTATTGACAGAATTGCCAATGATGCTATTGCTGGTGGTGCCATGCCAGGTTGTGTGGTCTTGGTAGCACGCAATGGAAAAATTGCCTATAACAAAGCATTTGGCTATACCGATTTTGACAAAAAAGAACCTATTCATACTTCCATGGTCTATGACTTGGCTTCTGTTACCAAGGTATCGGCTACTACGGTTTCTGTGATGAAATTATATGAAGAAGGCAAACTGGATTTGGACAAGACTTTGGGAGATTATCTACCATGGGTAAAAGGATCTGACAAAGCTGGTTTGAGTCTTAGAAATGTACTCTTACACCAAGCTGGTTTAAACCCCTTTATTCCTTTTTATAGAGAAGTGATTGATACCGTTACTGGAATTCCCAAGCCTCAATATTTTTCTACAAAACAGGATGCGCAACACCAATTTAGAGCAGCTGAAGATATCTATGTGCGCAATGATTGGCAAGACAGTTTATACCAACGCATTCTAAAAAGCAAACTCACAGAAGCTGGTCGCTATGTCTATAGTGACAATGATTTTATCTTCTTGGGCAAAGTGGTAGAAGCCATTAGTGGCATGCCTTTGAATGATTATGCAAGGGTTCATTTTTATGAGCCTTTAGACATGCCTACAACGGGATTTCTTCCTAGAAAACATATCCCCCTAGGGAATATCGTGCCAACTGAATTAGAAAAACATTTTCGCCAACAACTAATTCGGGGCGATGTTCACGATGAAGGCGCTGCCATGTTTGGTGGCGTAGCAGGACATGCTGGTTTATTTAGCAATGCCTATGATTTGTCCAAGCTCTATCAAATGCTTTTGAATGGTGGCGAATTGAACGGAAAACGCTTGTTAAAAGCATCTACTGTACAATTATTCACGGCTTATAATAGTAATATTAGCCGTAGGGGATTGGGTTTTGATAAACCAGAAAAAGACAATGCCAGCAGAAAAGACCCCTATCCAAGTTTCAGCGTTTCTCCAGAAACTTATGGGCATACAGGCTTTACAGGAACCTGTGTTTGGGTAGACCCCAAAGAAAACCTGGTCTATATTTTCTTATCAAACAGGGTTACCCCCACACGCAATAACAACAAACTCAGCTCCTTAAACGTGCGGCCAAACATACAGGAAGCCGTTTATCAGTCTATTTTGAAGTAGGTAATTTTCCATAGGGCTACTAAATACTAAGGGCTAACTTAGCGTTACATATTTAATTGTAGCACTATGTTTAGCAAATTCCGACTGATGCCTGCACTGGTTGCACTGGCTTTCTTGATTAGTTCTTGTGGTAGCAATGCCCCTAAAGAAGCAAGGTTTATTCCAAAAGACGCTAGCGCTGTCTTAATCTTAGACCCCAAGAACATGGAAGAGAAATTGGAAAAGTCTGGGATCAGTATGGATACCTTGATCAACCACCTCTTTAAAAGGAATGCCATGGATACAACAGAAAGATCCATGTTTCAATCCATTAAAGACAGTGCCGGTATGGACTGGAGCAATAAAGTATTTTTATTTGCCTTACAAAATGGCAATGCCAATACGGGAAAGTCTACTGCAGTTAATTTGATTATGGGACTAAAAAGTGGCAGCGAATTTGAAGCTTTTCTAAAAAAACAAAGCAGTTTAGGAGATAAGAAAATCCAAAAAGATAAAGACTACAGCTACTTAGTAACTAGCTCTGAATCCATGATTGCATGGGATGAGAAAAACGTGATTGGAACCTTTTATCAAAATGAAGTAAAACCTTATTATGACACGGTTGCAATGAAATTTATCGTGCCTGAAAAAGGCAATACAGATTCAGCCATGCGTGCTGAAGTAAACAGGTATTTTACTCAGAAAAAAGACGCTTCCTTGGCTAGCGTGGATGCATTTGGCAAAATGTTTAAGGATAAAGCCGATGGATATGCATTTGCAAGTACCAATAGTTATTTGAATGTTTTGAGTGCCATGCCATTGCAATTACCCAAACTAGAAGAACTGGTTAAGGACAATTATATGGCTGCAACTTTGAGCTTTGAAGAAGGTAAAATTGTAGCTACCACCACCACTTATACCAATCCCTTTGTCAGCAACCTACTCAAAAGATATGCTGGCCCAACTGTTAATCTTTCTTTGTTAGAACACTATCCATCTGAGAATATTAATATGATTATGATGGCTTCTTTTAACCCAGCCATTTTTGGTGGAATCCTCAAAGAATTAGAAGTAGAAGGTTTGGTGAACAGTTTTATGGATAAAACCGGATTTAGTGCTCAGGATCTCTATAAGACACTCAAGGGTGATATTGCAGTAGTGGTTTCTGACCTTGGCATGCCAGGTAAAGAAATAGGCGTTAAAAATGATTCAACCATCAGCGTGTCAAGAACACCCATTGGTAAAATGATTTTCACAGCCCCAGTTGGGGATACTGCTAGCTTTGCCAAAATCATGAACAAGGCCGTTGAACTGGGTTATTTTAGTAAACAAGGAAGCACTTATAAAATCTCTTCCAAAATTCCTTCAATGGGTTTATACATGCAGGCCGATGAAAAGAATTTGATAGTTGCCAGCGATAGTCTAACATACGCTCAATATGTTTCCAATAAATCAAAAGCAGTTGTTGGTAATGATGCTTTAAACCTCTTCAAAGGCAAGTCTACTGTTGCTTATTTTGATATTGCCAATACCATTAAAGGGTTTATGAATAGCACAGGTAGTAATTATCAAAATAGCATGAGCAGTGCTAAGAATATTTTGAAAGACGTGATTGCTACCACCGATAATTTTGAAGATGGTGCTGTTAAAGGCAAAATGGAAATTAGACTCAATAATGAAAAACAAAATAGTTTGGCAACCCTAACTGGGCTATTCACAGATATTGCTGTTGACATGCGTATGGCTGCCAAAAAAGAAAGCGAACAAAGCATGTTCCCTTCAGGAGTGCCTGCCATTATTCGTACCAATTAATGCCAGACCGGTTCATGGAAATTAGTTTGCAATCATTAATCCCTATTCCACTCAAAGACAGGAAACTGCATGAGCAGTCTGGTATTTGGAAGAAGAATTGTTTGTTTCACCAAGCAGAATGGATTAAGATACAAGCACCCAGTGGAACTGGTAAGACTAGTTTCCAACACATTTTGTATGGCATTCGTCATGATTATGAAGGTGCGGTTATGTACAACCATCAGAACCTGAAAGACTTTGATGAAGACGCATTGGCCAAATTGCGACAAGAGCAATTGTCTGTTATTTTTCAAGACTTGAAATTATTTGGCAATCTAACGGCATTAGAAAATATTGAATTAAAAAGATTGCTATCACCTGGCTTTAGAACATCAGATTCTATTCAAGAAATGGCCAGTCTTTTAGGCATTGATGGCATACTGCATCAGCCAGCTGCTATTTGCAGTTATGGCGAGCAACAAAGAATTGCTATTATTCGTGCTTTGATGCAACCCTTTGATTGGTTGATCATGGATGAACCCTTTAGTCATTTAGACGATGCTAATATTCAAAAAGCCGCTTCACTTATTGCCAGCGAATGCAAGGCAAGGGGTGCCGGTCTAATTATTACTGATCTTGAAGCTGACAATCATTTCAACTACCAAAGAGTTTTGTATTTATAATCATCATTATGCTTCATACACTACTTAGCAAACTCATTAAGAATAGCGCCGGCAAAACCCGGTTCTTGATGGCATTGGTAGGTATGTCGGTTGCTATTTTTTTAATTCTTTCGGCAGTTCAGTTGCAGGTAAACTATTACCAACTTTTACACGCCAAAGACAACCAAGATAGCATAGCTAATTTTTTGGTAGTCAATAAAATCATGACGGATCAGAATATTGGATCCAGCAGTTTGTCTGAAGAACAAATCAAAGACATACAGGCGCAACCCTTTGTAGAATCCCTAGGAAATATTGTACCTAGTAGATTTAAAGCCGCTATACAGAGTAATAGTGACCGTTTCCCATTTTATACAGACATAGCATTTGAAAGTGTTCCTTCAGAATTTCTAGACATTACCACAAAGGATTGGACATGGACTGAGCAATCCAATTATCTGCCCATTATTGTTCCCAATCAGTTTTTAGATATCTATAATTTTCAGTTCTCTATTTCACAGAACCTACCACAACTTACCCCTGCAGTAGTTAAAATGCTGGTCTTTAAAGTTACTATTCAAACGCCTAATGGGCCATTGAGTATGAATGGAAGAGTAGTAGGTTTAAGCAATAGAATTTCATCTATGTTGGTACCACAGTCATTTATGGAATGGGCCAACAAACGTTTTGCCAATAGTCAAAGCGCCAATGCTTCTTCCAGAGTGGTTATTAGAACAAAAGATCCTGGAAACCCAATGCTGGTAAGCTATTTAAAAGAAAAGGGGTTAACAACCGATGCTGACAAAACCAGGTTTAGCCGATATAGACAAGTGGTGGATTTTGTGGTAAATATTTCTGGTATTACTGGCATTTTAATGCTGGCATTTGCCTTACTAATCTTTACCTTATTTATTCAATTAACCATTGCATCATGTAAAGACGAAATTGCCTTATTGGTATTGATGGGTAGTTCTCCCAAACAATTAAAACGCTTTTTGATGCGGCGTTTTTATCCTCCCAATATTTGGATAGCATTAATTGGACTAATCTTAATCAGTGTTACGCAATTCTGGCTTTTTCAATTCTTGAAAGAAAAACAAATTTTCTTATCCCCTTATATTTCTGCATATACGGTTATGGCAGCAATAGGCATACTTCTAGTAATTGCTTTAGTGAATCATCAAAGCATTAAAAAATGGTTGCGCCAGAAAAAATAGTTTTATCCTTTTAAAATTCCTTCAACAAAATCAACAGAGAGTGGCTTGGTAATATAGTCAATGACCATGTCATAACTTCTAGCCCTATTTCTGTCATCATTGTCAATGCTGGAAGAAAGCATTATGACTTTTGACTTGGTATCAAACTTGGTGTATAAATTCAAAAAGTCCCATCCGTTTTTCTCAGGGAAATTGATGTCTAAGAAAATTAAATAATCGCCATCATGATCACTTGTACGTAGATAGTTGATAGCATCATCTGGATTGGTGAAAATCTCTATAGACATGTCTTTGATGACCATTTGAATAATTTTCTTATTCAACATATTGGTTAGTGCATCATCGTCTACCAAGAGTACTTTTTTAAATTTAGCCAGCACACCTGTGCTTTCAAAAAAGCTATCGTTTTGATTAAAGGAAAGCTTATGATTAATCTTGAAAATACTACTATTGATAATCTGAATAGACTGTTTGGCTTCTGCCAATAATACCTGTCTTTCATTCTCATCAATGAACTTATTGTCAACTAGTTGAATAATGGATTGAATCTTTGCATATTCATGACGCAATTCATGAGAAGTGATAAAAGACAATTCTCTGAGTGTATTAATATTCCGCTGTTTGTGCAATTCATATTTGCGTTTTTCAGACATGTCTTGGGCCATGGCCAGTAACTGCTTAGCCCCATTTTCAACCTGTTTGAATATGGAAATTCTAACCAGATAATAAGTGTAAGTATCAGTGCCAGTTTTAATCCTAAGTTCAATACTTGCAACCTCGTGTTCCTGCAATTGGTTCACTTTGGTTTCCATATCATCAATCAAGGAAAGATCATCAACATGAATCAACTGTTTAAGTTGTTCAATACCAATATCTTCTGTGGAATTTTCTGATAAACCAACCATTTTGTTCATGGCTGGATTGCGCATTTGTATGGTTCCAGAAGCCAAGTCATAAACAAAAACCAAGTCCATTAGGTGCTTGAAAACCGACTCTAACAATAGTGCCTTTTCTTCTAGGCTGTTCTTCTCAAAATTGATTGCGTTCATTACTTGGGCTTTATGGGGGATGCGCTTTGAATGGACTAAAATTACACTATGCATTGGTAGTTTTTCCAGTTAAAACACCGTTTTTTCAAAGGTGTTTTTCCCCGAGAAAATAAAATAGAATCTTAATCTAAAGTCTAAAACGCCTGTAAACATAGGTGTTTCCACCATTTTAGCTACCGTGAAAACACCGAATTTTCAAAAATAGCATTTTTTTAAGTGATTGATTATCAGTGTTATATTTATTTTTCTACAATTTGTAGTTTATTTACGACACTATATTTTAGAATAGGGCGTTATCTTAGTGGAATCATTTAAAAAAGAAGTTTATGAAAAAACTATCCTTAATTGGCAAAGTTGCTGTAACCATGTCGCTGGTAGTGTGCTTAATGGCTTGCCAGAAAGAACAGGATGCTACCGTTCAAGCTACTGACGAAAATATTATACAGAACGCAGCTGGCACAGGAAAACCTGATGGAAGTATTGATCGTGATGATGCCGAAGATTTGGCAGAATCTTTCAAGAAAGCTGGATCTGGTGGAACAGAGTATGTTGCCTTCAAAATCAAAGACGTTCAGAAATTCTTGAATAACCTCCAAGCAAAGTATAAATCTGACGTTGTTTATGTAAACTTGGGTGTTTACACAGAAAAAACTGCTCCTAGTAAGAATATGGTTGGTAGAACAACTGTTTTCTTTAGCGGTAACAACAAAAAGAAATCTTTAGGCGGCATTGTTAAAACCAATGATTTGGCTGAACTTGATTTCTCTGACTACCTGAACCACGGACAAATTTATCCATAAACGAGCCTTTGATGTCGATTGACTTCTTTTTCGAGATGCTCAGTCTCGTGATTGCAATATTTTGTTATACAGCACTGAAACAAACAAAAATGGTATACTTTATACCATTTTTGTTGCTTACAGTAGTCGTTGAATTTATTGGCTACCTTGCCATTGTTTATGAAATAAGGGGCAAAAACTATTGGCTATATAATGTATTCAACCTGATTGAATTCCTTTTTTACGCCTATTTATTTGCTTCCAATTTTCAATTGAAATTTCTACGCGTGTTAGCTTATGCTTCCATGCCAGTCTTGATTCTATTTTCTTCTCTCAACTACATTTACATTCAAGGATCTGAGAATTTCCATACTTACACCTTATTACTTGGAAGCTTTTTCATGGTCTTTTTTTGTTGCTGTTTCTTTTATGAATGGGTGTTACCTGAACAAATTACTCAAAACCTTGTGAGGCAACCATTTTTTTGGATTTGTGTTGGCTTATTGTTGTTCTATTTAGGATCAGTCATTATCAATGCTTTGTTTGAATACCTTAGAAGCAGTGATATGATCCAGGAAGGAAAAAGGATTTATGTATTCATCAACCGCAGCTTGAATATCATTTTATATACTTCGTTTAGTATTTCATTTCTTATATGCCGAAAGAACAGGAAGGAATCCTTGTCACAATTGTAGTTGCGTCGGTATTTTTTGTACTGGTCGGAATTTTCTTTTTAATCCTGATTTTTTTCTTCCTCCGCAGACAAAGGAAGTATAAAATGGAAAAGGAAGAGATGCGAAATCGTTTTGAGCAAACCCTACTCAAAACTCAGTTAGAGATTCAAGAACATACCTTTAATTATATTAGTCAAGAGATACATGACAATATTGGTCAGATTCTGAGTCTGGTTAGAATTAATCTAAACGTATTAGCAGAAAATTTACCTGATGTTCATTTTGAAAAGACAGATGAGCTATTGGGTAAAGTGATTCGTGATTTAAGAACCCTTAGTCATAACCTGAACAGTAACAGACTTCAAGAGATTGGCATAGTTGAAGGTTTAAAATCTTTGTTACAACAATTAGAAAAAACAGGAAAATATAGTACTGAATTTAATGCACCTATCAGCTCTCTTTCCTTTGTTAACAAAGACAATAGTTTGATTCTATATAGAATGGTGCAAGAAGTATTGAATAATATTATCAAACACGCTCAAGCCAGTAAAATAGTCATTGATATTGAACCAAGGGGACAGCAATGTCACTTATTAAAAATATCTGATAACGGAAGGGGCT
>CAIZMD010000152.1 GCA_903933995.1 uncultured Bacteroidota bacterium | reverse complement strand
CCAATGCAATCAAGACAATCATGATTTTTAAAATCATGTTGAGCGTTTCTTGGTCTAATAATTGGTCTAATACTTGGTCTAATAAACTGGCTTTACCCAATAGTACGCTATGGAGATGCGTTGGAAATATGTGATCAAGCATTTGAGCCATTTCAGTCATGCAATATTTTTAGTCTTGGCAACCGCTTCTTTAAAGTTAATACAATGTTGCAAGTTAACGAAGCCCTTTTGAGCGTCATGGCAATTATGCTTCAAAAAAAAGGAAGATTCAGTTAATTGAGCTGCTAAAGACCAATTCTTAACTCCGTTCATCATATACTAAAGATGTAATTTTTTCTTTTCTAAGCTTTTGGTTATTTTAAACATCCAAAATCAAACTCATGAGAAAATATCCAGTACTTGTTAGAATAACAGTGGTAGTCTGTTTTATGGCTACAACTATTATTTCCAATGCCCAAACTTCGGATGCCATTGTTGATAGTATGGTTGCAGAAGCCTTTAAGCGTAGTCAATTAGAACCCTTGGCCAAAGAATTATTAGATGGAATTGGACCAAGATTGGTGGGGAGTCCCGGTATGCAACAAGCAAATGACTGGGCGGTTGAAAAATACAAGTCTTGGGGAATCAATGCTAGAAATGAACAATGGGGTGAGTGGCGTGGATGGGAGCGTGGTGTTTCTCATATAGATCTGGTGTATCCTAGGGTTAAGAGTTTAGAAGGAATGCAATTGGCTTGGAGCCCAAGTACTAAGGGTAAAGCTGTAACGGGAGAAGTAATTATTCTGCCAGAAACTACAGATAGCCTTGCATTTGCCAATTGGCTACCTAATGTCAAAGGAAAATATGTGTTGATTTCCATGAATCAACCAACTGGAAGACCGGATTATAACTGGCAGGAATTTGGCACCAAGTCCTCTTTTGATAGAATGAAAGCCGATAGGGCAGCACAAACAGAAGCATGGCGCAAAAGAATATCCAATACTGGATATTCTAGTAGAACGCTACCAGTGGCATTAGAAAAAGCTGGAGCTATTGGAATTGTCATGAGTAATTGGTCTTCTGGTTTTGGTGTCAATAAAATCTTTAGTGCCTATACCAAAAAGATTCCTACTGTAGACCTTTCATTAGAAGACTATGGTTTGTTGTATAGATTAGCAGAGGCTGGATCTTCACCAAAAATTAGCGTTCGTGCAGATAGTAAGGAAAAAGGTAAAGTGCCTACTTTCAATACTATTGCTGAAATTAGAGGAAGCGAAAAGCCAGATGAATACGTGATGCTCTCTGCACATTTTGATTCATGGGATGGAGCAGCTGGAGCAACAGACAATGGAACGGGTACATTAACCATGATGGAAGCCATGCGCATTCTCAAAAAATATTATCCCAATCCCAAGCGTACCATTTTAGTGGGTCATTGGGGTAGTGAAGAGCAGGGTTTAAATGGTTCAAGAGCTTTTGTAGAAGATCATCCAGAAATTGTGAACAACCTACAAGCTTTGTTTAACCAAGATAATGGTACTGGAAGAGTTGTCAATATTTCTGGCCAGGGTTTTGAAAAAGCCAAAGAGTTTATACCAAGATGGTTGTCAAAAGTACCAGATGAGATTCGCAAACCAATTGTAACCAGTTTCCCTGGAACCCCAGGTGGTGGTGGATCTGACTTTGCTTCTTTTGTAGCAGTTGGTGCACCTGGATTTTCATTGAGTTCACTCAACTGGTCTTATTTTAATTATACCTGGCATACCAATAGAGACACTTATGATAAAATTGTCTTTGACGATGTAAAAAACAACGCTGCCCTTGCCGCCATTATGGCTTATATGGCTTCAGAAGATCCTGAAAAAACTTCTAGAGAAAAAGCGGTATTGCCGGTGAATCCACAAACAGGAAAACCAGCCGTTTGGCCAGTACAAGTAAAAGCAACAAGAAAGGGTGGTATTGATTAATCAGGGCAATCCAGTCTGGTAAGAACTTTCTTTTTATTAAAGGGGTGGATACTTAGAGATAGGTATCCGCCCCCATTTACACTCTTAATGGTTTTACCTCCACTAAAATCATGAAAACCCATGGTCAGTGGTCCTAGTTTTACAGCAGCACCAATCCATAATTGGCCTTGGGTATTGTATTGAACAGGCAAGTAAAATCCCCAAGAAATATTTTCCCACCTAGGGGTGATGGTTATTAAATTAGTCTCTCTAGTACGTAATTGGGTATAGTTTGATGTGCTATATAGATTCAAACTCAATTGGGCATTCACTGCAAAATGATTACCTAGGTTCTTATCAACATTGAGAATAACTCTGGTAGGTTTACTAATAGAGAAATTATTATAAATGCTGTCATAGCCATTGAAAACGGTTTTTAAACTGTCTTTGAATTCAGCAACTGAAGCGGCGTTTCCAAATTTGTTTTCAAAATCCTTATAGTCAAATTGCGCTACTGGATCAGAATAAATGCCAGATGAAGTACTGGGTTTGTATTTATTTGCACCAATATCCATAATACTGAAACCAAATTTCCAATCATAATTCAATGGGTTATACCTGGTTCCAGGTTCAACGGGGTCTTTGTAAGTAGTGTATTCTAGACCTACACTCAAACCAAGACCGGTTTTAGAATTTTTGACAAAGGCTTTTGCAAAATCTGCCCCACCAGTATAGTTTAGGTCATAATTATCCGAATAAGCATATTCCATAATTCCGTCTATGAAAACATAGTTGGTATCCGTTCCATTGATGACTTCTCTGGTTGATACATTTTTAATTTTAGAGTAACCGCCGGAAATGGCTTTGTCAATTTGTAAAGTAATACCTCCTGTTAATCTACCATAAGGGGTACTCAATAATTCCTGAGCATAACTCAGGTTCATTTCTAAATAACCTGAATGGTTTAAGAATCCTCCAATACTTGGAGTGGTCCTATTTAAGTTGAAAAAACTATAAGTAGTTGTAATGGTATCGCTGAAAGCAAAAGGTGTTGCTTTATAGTGATCATACATTCTGCCTCTGAATCCCACCGTAATAGCTGATTTTGGGTTGATTTGGTATTGAAAATGCATGAGATTAAAATCGGTACTCTGGTGCCCAAAATAACTTTGAACACCCTCCTCCACTTTAAATCTGGTATTGCCTGGATTTCTGTAAGAGAAACCCTCTAACAAAAAATGATTGGTACTAACCGTGGTTTGAAAGGAAAAAAGGTTTAAATCCCATTTATGAAGGTTATTGACACTGGAAGCTGGATTATTTAAAATGCTTAAAGCACCTGCATAAGGAGAACCATGAAAAGCATGGTATTGTTGGGCCTGAACCGGATTGTTGAAATGGAATAGGCAAAAGAAACATATAATGAAAGCAAATATTTTCATCTTCCCCATAATTGAAACCTAGACTTTTGTTGCTTTCTACCTTAATTATCAAGCTAGAAACGGTAAAATACTCAAAAAATTGGCTTAAACTGCAAAGGTTTTCCCAATACTACGCGTCTAATACATAACTAACTGCAGTTTGAGCGATCAGGACTTAATTGAACTATTAAAACAGGGTGATGAACAGGCATTCAGAAAGCTGGTAGAAACCTGGCAGGATCTGGTGTTCAATACCGTGTTGGGTATGGTGCAGGATTTTCAAGAAGCGGAAGACCTGTCTCAAGAAGTGTTTATTCAGGTCTATCAATCAATTAAGCAGTTCCGAGGCGATGCTAAATTATCTACTTGGATTTATCGGATAGCTGTAACCAAATCGCTGGATTGGGGTAGAAAAAGAAAGACTAAAAAGCGGATTGATTTGATGAAGTCTTTGATTGGATTTGGTGATAAAGAACCACAACCAAGTGAGTTTGTGCATCCGGGAGTGGTTATGGAAAAGAAAGAATCGGCAGGAAAATTGATGAAAGCCATGCAGGCACTGCCCGATAATCAACGCGTAGCATTTACGCTTATAAAAGTGGAGGGATTGAGTTATGAAGAAGTGGCAAGTATTATGGAAACAACTATTAAATCGGTAGAGGCATTGATGCATAGGGCAAAAGAGAATTTAAGAAAGCAATTAAAAGACTATTATTCTAACCAATAAAATGGATATATGGAATCAAAAAATTTACATAACAAAATTGAAGAAAGCCTTTCTAGTTTAGATGGGGTTCAAAGAGCAGCCGCTCCTGACTTTTTCTATACCCGCTTATCTGCTAGAATGGAAAAAGAATTAACCACACCTACTTGGATTCCATTTGGCAAGCCAGTTTGGTTAATTGCCACTTTGCTTGTTTTTCTTGTTTTGAATACCATGATGATTAAACAAACAAAGCTTTCTAAATCAAGTGGCAGTAGTGCAAATTCGGGATCCAGCTTGCAAAGTTTTGCTGCAGAATATGAGTTGAGTAATACTGTTAATTATTGAATTGAAACAAATGAACGCGATAGTTAAAAATAAACTGATTACTTATTTAGTAGTCCTATTGTTACTGGCCAATAGCATTGCCATGGGCATGTATTGGTGGCAGCAGTACAACAATAGTCCACAAGCCGCTAATGCAAAAGACAACCAAGGTGCTTCAGCCTTTTTAAAAGAAAAGCTAGGTTTTGATTCAACACAGTTGGTAGCTTTCCAAGCATTACAACAAACCCATCGTCAAGCCATAAGAGCTGTTAAAGATTCTATGCATCTTGCCAAGGACCAGTTTTTTAATTTATTAGAAAAAGACAGTGTAACGGAACAGGAACTAATAGATGGCGCATCTTTGGCTGCGAATAAACAGATTCAATTAGATAGAATCACATTTGATTTTTTCAAATCGATTCAAGCATTGTGTAGGCCTGATCAGAAAATTATTTTTAGAGACATTATCAAAGAAGCATTGCGCATCATGGGTAGACCAGCACCTCCACCAGGAGGAAGAGGACCCAGAGGACTAAGAGGGCAAGGTCCCAATAATGGTCCACCGCATGATGGTCCACCGCATGAAGGCCCACCACAAGATGGTCCTCCAAATGATGGCCCACCCAATAAACCCTAAACCAAAAAACATGAAAAGTCTATTCACAACCGTTTTATTAGTGGTTGCCTTGCAGGGTAATGCCCAACCTCCAGGTGGACAAAGACCTCCCAATCCAGAAGAGCAATTGAAGAGGGCCACTGAAAAGATCAACAAGGAATTGCAATTGAATCCATCGCAACAGCAAAAAGTAAAAGTTGCCTACGGCGATTTTTTCAAAGAGATGGAAAAAATGCACCAGAAAAACGGGAAACCTAAAGAAGGGCCACCGCCACCCCCAACAGAAGCTGAAAAAGCAGCAAGAAAAAAATTGGCTGCCACTAGAGACGCCAAAAT
>CAIZMD010000151.1 GCA_903933995.1 uncultured Bacteroidota bacterium | reverse complement strand
GACATTTCAATTGATAAGACACTAAAATAATTTTAGTCAACTGTTTTTATTCCCTATTGCAATTGGTCATTGAGTCTATTAATATTAAACTATGATTCAAATTAATCAGATATCGTAGTAAGTCAAACTATGTTAGGGGTATTCCCATTTGGCAATTAATTCAAGACCATGAAAAACTTATTGTTTATTTCATTGATTTTAATTCTGACAACATCATGTAAAAAATCAACTGCAACTAGTGAAGAGTTTAAATTAAAAACAAAACCAATTGAAATTGAACGGATGAAAATAATTTTCAACGAATTAAAGGAAGCGAAAGTTTTTAATTTTAAAGTGGGTACTAAAAAAAGTCAGTCAATTGATCCAACACAAAATCCAGATGAACAAATTGCAGTAATTTTTGAACCTCTTTTGATTAATGGTAGAGAACTTCAAACAGAATTACTTTCAATTGTTGAAAATTCGAATGAATGGGAACAAATTCCTGATGCAGATAAACAAATTTTATTAAATTTATCTAACGAGCAGTTAGTTGATTTGTCTATAACTTATAGTCTTGGTGGTGCAATTCATGATTGTGTTGGAGTTGCACTTGGCTTTGCAGGACTTAGAAGTTTATTGACTGGAATGGTGACTGGCCCAACTGTTACAACAGCACTTGGTATTTTAAAATGGGTGGGAAAACGTTATTTAAGCTATATAGGTCTTGCTTGGATGATTTGGGCTTTCATGGATTGTGTCTCACATTTTTAATACATAAAAATGGCATCATATGAAAACAAATTTCAACGAAATATTAGATGGAAAACTAGTTCCCAAAGCATTAGAAATTACTATTGTACTAACAGTTGTTTTTTACATAGTATTTTCAATCATAAAACGGTTTTCTAACAACGAACAAATGTTTTGGATACCTGTGATTCTTTTTGCCTCAAACTTTCTTGTTCTCTTGGAATTAGTTTATTTAACTAAGACTAAGAAACTAAATAGTACTAAAAAGGAATTTATAGGACTACTTAGTCAAACTGTTTTAAACTTGGCATTTGTAATTTTTATCCTCACATTTCTTTTTTGAGGCAATGGTAAGTATAATAACATTAGTAACAAAACATAGGCAATAAATTACAGGCGCCATAACATCCCCCAAATAAACGGGTTATCGCCGCTCAAGAGTTGTGTCTTCTGAGCGGCCTTTCTGGAGCGGTGCCGGAGGCAGGGCAATTAGCAGCAGCGCTGCTTTTTGACCAGCTCCAGGGTAGACGCGAAGGAGATACAACGAGTGAGCCAAGCGCTAATCACGGCATAACATTGTGACCGTCAGTTTTGTAATTCATGAAAGGGCAAAACAATTTGGACCGTAATTTATTGGAATCTATAACCTTGCCGTAATCTGAAATGAAATCAGTCCATTTCTTCTAGGCATTTCACGGTAGAGATAACCATTGTATGCATAGTGTCTGTAACCGTTAAGCACTACTATTCTTGCATCACGTGGCATGATTCTGGTTTCATAACCAATATAGAAAGGAGGTCTTTGTTGATAGACTATAACGGGACCACGTGAATTTCTATAACGGTTATCATTGCGGTCATCCCAATCATTGCGGCGGTTACGATTGTTGCGATTGTCGTGATCATAACGGTCACGATCACGGCGTTCATAACGCTCGATCCGGTCATCACGATCATAACGTTCATTTCTGTCATCTCTGTCCCTTCCCCTTTGTGCAAAAGAAGCAACGGAAGCCAGTAGCAAGATGGCCATACTAAGGCTGATCATTTTAAGCGTAGAGTTGTTTTTCATTTGATTTGTTTTAGGTGATTGGGTCTTTACCCTTACTAAAACAAATGCCGTGCGCAACTATGCAAAAGAAATCATAAAATGAAAATTGCTAAAGAGAAAGGTTTTGATGGAAGGAAGTAGAGTAAGAAAAAAAGTCAAAATCAAAGCATTTTTAATTGCTTTGCAAGTGCAGGTAATTTCTTTGATACTATATCGTAAATAATATCAAAATCTAGGTCTTCGTAATTATGAACAATTCTGTTTCTTAAAGCGATGATTTTCCTCCATTCAATTTCAGGATGTTGCTTTTTGAAAGTAGGTGTAAGCTTTCCTGCTTTCTCTCCAATAAGACTGAGCGTCATAGATACAGCCCTTTCTAAAGTGAGATCATTTTCTAAGTCTATTTTATTTTTGCCCTTCATGATTTTTTTCATGTTGGCAATCTCTTTTAAAATAGATTCAATTGTTTCCTGATTAGTTTGTGGCATTTAATCCAGGTTATTAGTTGTCAATAGCAATTTCTAGGGAAGTTGAAAGGATGTGTTTACCTGTAGCGGATTTTAAAGATTCTCTTGTGAGTAGTTCCACTTTTCTGCCCAATAAGTCTTCTAGAAAATCACCTAGATCAACTAAGTTATCAAAGGTTTTTTTACCAGGAATAAAATCAAGTACAAAATCAATATCGCTATCAGGCTTGATTTTACTATTCCTTGCAAATGAACCAAAAACACTGATTTTGCCGATGCCAAAAGACCTTATCTGATCTCCATTTGCACCGAGCACATCAAAAAGTTCTTGTCTATTTGCCACTTTATGCCTCATGTACCAAATTTAAGGAAAAACTTGACTTGCCATAAATTGATTGGTACTTGCCAATTTCTAGAAACTTAAATTAATCATTCAATTGATACCATAAAACAAAAAAGGTCCCGAAATCTCGGAACCTTTTCAATTATAGAATTTGTTGATTTTTTATTTTCTAGCCATTACTTTTTCAGCAGCAGCTACAATATAAGGCGTATCCAAACCATACTTGGTTAAGAGTTCGGTGGGTTTGCCACTTTCTCCAAAAGTATCATTGGTACCAATATATTCAATTGGAATAGGTAAGTGCTTAGCAGCTACTTGAGCAATCGCATCGCCCAAGCCACCAATCACATTGTGCTCTTCAACAGTAACCGCGCACTTGGTTTTTCTAATAGAAGCAATTACAGCAGCTTCATCCAATGGCTTGATGGTATGAATATTGATGACTTCTACGCTAATGCCTTTTTCTTCCAAAATTCTACCGGCTTCAATGGCTTTCCATACCATATGTCCGCAAGCAAAAATGGAAACATCGGTTCCCTCACTCAATTGTTGGGCTTTGCCAATCACAAAATCAGAACCGTCTTCTGTTGTGAAATTGGGCCATTTGGGGCGGCCAAAACGCAGGTAAACAGGACCTTCATAAGAAGCAATGGCCTTGGTAGCAGCCTTGGTTTGGTTAAAATCACATGGCACAATCACGGTCATGCCAGGCAACATTTTCATTAAACCAATATCTTCTAAAATCTGATGGGTAGCACCGTCTTCACCCAAGGTAAGACCAGCGTGCGATGCACAGATTTTTACGTTCTTACCGCTATATGCCACACTCTGACGAATTTGGTCATAAACACGGCCAGTAGAGAAATTGGCAAATGTGGTGGTATATGGAATCTTTCCGCCAATGGTCATACCAGCAGCAATACCAATCATATTGGCTTCTGCAATTCCTACCTGTACATAACGGTTGGGAAAATCCTTGATAAAGGGTCCTAGTTTTAGGGAGCCAGCCAAGTCTGCTGTGAGCACCACTACATTTTCGTTTTCTTTACCTATTTCATGAATGCCTTCTCCGAAGCCACCCCTTGTTTCCTTTTCATTCAGAACTTGAATATCCTTGAGTTTCATCCGCTGGTTTTAAATTGCTGCAAAGTAACAAAAAGAAGGGCAGTTATTGGCCATTAGCGCCCTATTTTCAGGGATTAAGTTTCTGAAGCGGTTGTTACGTCTTTTACATTACCCGTGCGCTTGAGTACGCCCCAGTGTTGTAATTCTCCTTTGAGCGCCCTTCTATAAGCCTTAAATAATACTACCAGCATCAACCACCTATAGATCAAACGCTGAGGCAGGAGCCAGATCAGTTTCCACAAGGGCTCTTTCTCAAACAAGAAAGCTAGTGCTGCAATGGCTGCGTCTACCAACATAAAAATCAGGTAATAGACCCCAATTTTTTCTGCATTACCCGTGAATAGTCCAATCAGCATCAAGAGATCTGCCAATGGTGCAAATAATGGAATAATGTATTTGAACAACAAAATATCTGGCAGGGCCAACCAACCCAAGGTTTTGTAACGCACGTTAAAGAGCGCGTCTCTGTTTTTCCAGAAAGTTTGCATGACCCCAAAAGTCCAGCGGAAACGTTGCTTCATAAACTGACTCAAGGTTTCTGGGGCTTCGGTCATGGCAATGGCTTTGTTCTCATTGTCTATCAAATAACCACAGCGCAGAATTCTAATGGTCAGGTCACAGTCCTCTGCCAAAGTATCGGTACTAAATCCACCAGCTGTTTCAATGGCTTCTTTTCTAAATGCACCAATGGCACCGGGTACTACCGTAATGGCATTTAAATAGGCAAATGCTTTTCTGTCTACGTTCTGACTAGAAATATATTCAATGCTCTGCCATCGCGTAAGTATGTTTACTTCATTACCCACTTTTACATTTCCTGCTACCGCACCTACCCGTTCATTTCTAAAATGCACCATGAGTTTGCTCACGGCATCGGTTAAGAGTTTGGTGTCTGCGTCTATACAAACCACGTATTCGGCATTGGTTTGTGCAATACCATAATTTAGCGCAGAAGCCTTGCCACCATTGGGTTTGCTAAAGACCTGTACTTTGGGATGGTTGGCAAAAGCAGTAGACACTTTTTCAAAAGTCTGGTCCTTACTGCCATCATCTACAAACACAATATTAAAATTGGGATAGTCACATTTGAGTAGGTTCTCCAATGAGCTTACTGCATTTACTTCTTCATTATAAGCAGGTACAATAATAGATACCAAGGGTGTTCCTACAAAGGGTAGCAGTGCATTGGCTTTTTCCTTTTTGCGTTGCAAAATAGAAAGACCCAACATCATGATCAATCGAATACTACCCAAGACCAAGAAGATGACAAAGAGCGCATAAAACAATTGTCCCGTATAATAACCCAACTCTGCCAAGAAGCTGTTGAACTGAAGCAAATTATAACCACTTCCGGGTGGCACGGGTGGCATCAGGTCTTCTTTTTTCTTACCCAATAAATCAGCCACCGTAGTAAATGTATAGCCTTGTTTTTGTAGGGCTTCAATGATTCTTGGTAGGGCTTCTACCGTGGGTCTTCTGTCTCCGCCCGCATCGTGCAACAAAATAATATTACCCCTATCTTTTAATTGCATGACCCTATTAAAAATGGTGTCTGCATTAAAGTTGGGCACTTCATCTACGGCCCAGTCTTCTGGGTCAATATTTTCTCCAATGGTCAAATAGTTTCTGGTCCTGCTTAGTGCAACCGGAATCAATTCTTCCATTTTTTCTGGTTGGGCATCGGCATTAAATGGAGCGCGGAACATGATGGTGCTATGACCCGTAATACATTCAATGAGTAGCCTAGTAGCATCCATTTCTAAGAGCGCCCGTTGTCTGCTCACTTTGGCCATATTGGGATGCGTAAATGTGTGGTTCCCTAGTTCGTGCCCTTCATTAAAAATGCGTTTGACTAACGGAATATTATTCTCTGCTTCTAACCCCACCACAAAAAATGTTGCAGGCACTTTGTATTTGGCTAGAATGTCTAAGATCTGTTTAGTATACACAGGGTCTGGTCCATCATCAAAAGTGAGTACCAATTTTTTGCCTGTTGCTCTACCCATTTGTTTAACTACAAACATGCTGGGTAAGCTATCATAACGCTCTTCACTAATCAGCATTTGTTCCAAATCCATCTCTGGGGTGATATGCCCTTCACGAGGCGTAGAAAGTACGTCAAGAATTTCTCCGTCTCCCATAAAATCCACATCGTCCGTGGCTTCTACTTTGTTGAATTCTGTAAAATCAAATTTCTCCAAAGCCTTTCTGCTCATGGATTTGTGGTAGAAGTCCCAGATCCTACTGTCTTCACTACCCAGTCTCCAAAGCGCTGTTCCTGCTAAGGTATATTCTGTTGCAAAACGTAAGGTGTTGAAGTTGGTAGCAGCATCCGTAAAATGCACTTCATGGTATTTGTCATACTCATCCCAGTAATGGTATTTCAAATTATACGTGTCATTGTCATAGATCACTTTTCCCTCACTCTCTCTAGCAATGGTTAGTGCTTGTTGATAAGTAACGTCTACGCCCTCGCCTCCTTTTACCCAGTCATAACCATAAGCCGCCATACACAAAACAATTTTGTGCATGGGCACTTTTTTGACCAATTGATCAACAGCTGCTTCAATCCATCTTTGAGAACAAATGGGTCCTGGCTTGGTATCAGAACTATGTTCGTCATAAGCCATTAGAAAAACATAATCATTGTATTTGCCCAAGGCACTGTATTCATAGTCCTCGTTAAATGGCATTACGTCTTGTGAGACCAATAAATTTTCTGCATGAAAACGGGTATACAATTCCTTTTGAAAATTGCTTAGGGTCTCATTGTTCTCTTCAATTAATTCTTCTAGGTCAATATTGATCCCTATAAAACCGTTTTGTTTAATCAGCCTAATCAGGTCAGAGATTAGTTTTTCTTTTTTGGCTGGGCTGTTTAAAATTCTATGAATCACATCGCCCCTGAAAACCCCATTGATATTATTGGTGAGCATGGGCATGACCTTTACCCCAGATGCTTTGATCACGGCCTGTCCACGTTTGTCAATATTGGTATAAACAGAATCGCCCTTGGCATCCAGAAAAAACCATTCAG
>CAIZMD010000150.1 GCA_903933995.1 uncultured Bacteroidota bacterium | reverse complement strand
GTATTTGCCACCAATAACCAAAACAAGGTTAAAGAAATTAGATCCATATTAGCAGAACCCTTTGAGATTATTACATTAACGGAAGCTGGCATAGACATTGACATTCCTGAACCACATGATAGTTTGGAAGCGAATGCTTCAGAAAAATCTGGCACCATATATAAGCTCACGGCCAAAAACTGTTTTAGTGAAGACACGGGTTTAGAAGTGGATGCATTAAATGGAGAGCCCGGTGTCAAAAGTGCTAGGTATGCGGGCGAGGGAAGGGATTTTCAAGACAATATCAATAAGTTATTACACAATCTAGATAGCCAAAACAATAGAAAGGCAAGGTTCAGAACCGTGGTTTCCTTAATCTGGGAAGAAAAAGAATATTTGTTTGAAGGCATTTGCCAAGGACAAATTACTGTTGACCAGAAAGGATTACAGGGATTTGGTTATGACCCCATATTTATTCCTGATGGCGCTTCAACCACATTTGCCGAAATGAGTATGGAGGAAAAAAATAAGTTTAGTCATCGGAAAAAAGCCATTGCCCAACTGGTGAATTTTCTTCAAACCAAACTGCATGAATAGAATTAAAATAAACCTACCCAAGGAATTTTCTTTTGTGACCACCATCAAAATCAGAATCACTGATTTGAATTATGGAGGCCATGTTGGCAATGATCGAATTCTGGCCCTATTGCAAGAAGCAAGACAAGAATATTTGCTACAATTTGGTTATGGCGAATTAGATTTTGAAGGGCTTGGATTAATTATGGCCGATGTTGCCATTGAATACAAATCCGAATTAAAATATGGTCAAACCGTTGCTATATCGGTGCAGGCTGCAGACTTTGATAAATTAGGTTTTGACCTATTTTACAAAATGGAAATTATTGCTGAACTAGAAAATATACTTGCAGCAAAAGCCAAAACAGGCATGGTTTGCTATGATTATCAGACCAAAAAGAAAACCAATATTCCTGAAGCCGCCTTATTGAAAATGTCTATTTAAAATTGATTTAAGTATCCCTATGAAATCTATTTTTTCATTGCTATTCTTTTTCTTTTGCATAATGGGTAACGCTCAATTACCCGCATATAAGAACCCTCAATTGCCCATTGAACAAAGGGTTAAAGATTTGTTGGGAAGAATGACGGCAGAAGAAAAGTTCTGGCAATTGTTTATGATTCCTGGAAGCATTGAAAAAGGTGAAGAAGCTAAATACCAACATGGCATTTTTGGATTTCAAGTAAGTGCAGTTGGTAATAATTCGGATGCTTCACAACAGATGATGCAATATGGCAAATCAGAAACAGCTATTGGTTTAGCAAAAAAAATCAATGCCATTCAGCGTCAGTTGGTAGAACATACTAGGCTTGGCATTCCCATGATAGCATTTGATGAGGCCTTGCATGGATTGGTGCGTAATGACGCCACCGTTTTTCCACAAGCCATTGCCCTTGCTGCTAGTTGGGATACCAGTTTAGTTAGTCAAGTGGCCAATGCCATTGCAGATGAAGCTGCTGTTAGGGGAATAAGACAAATACTCTCACCTGTCATTAATCTTGCCACTGATCCTAGATGGGGCAGAACCGAGGAAACTTATGGCGAAGACCCATTCTTAACATCTGCCATGGGCGATGCATTTATGGGTGCATTTGAAAGAAAGAATATTATTACTACACCCAAACATTTTATTGCCAATGTGGGTGCAGGTGGAAAAGACAGCTATCCCATACATGATAACGAAAGACTGTTTAGTGAAACACATTTTAGGCCATTTGTAAGCGCTTTTAAAAACGCGGGGGCGCGATCGGTAATGACTTCATACAATTCAGTTAATGGAAGCCCAGCTTCTGCTAATGATTGGCTATTGAACAAAACTTTAAAAGACAAATGGGGGTTCCGTGGATTTGTGATTTCTGATGCAAGTGCTGTTGGTGGGGCAACTGTTTTACACAATACCGCTAAGGAATATGCGGAGTCTGGCAAGCAAGCCATTACAGCGGGTTTGGATGTGATTTTTCAAACAGCATGGGAACACCATAAATTATTTATTCCTCCATTTCTAGATGGATCCATTCCAAAGTCTGTGATTGATAGTGCTGTTGCAAGAGTGCTCACTGCAAAATTTCAATTAGGATTGTTTGAACAACCTTATGTATCTGAAAAAGACTTAACGGATTTACAGAAAAAAGCGCATCAAGCATTGGCAAAAAAAGCAGCCATGGAATCCGTGGTCTTATTAAAAAATGATGGGACTATTTTGCCTTTTAAAAACAATATCAAGTCTATAGCAGTCATTGGAGAAGACGCCCAGGAAGCCAGATTGGGCGGTTATAGCGGACCAGGAACTAACCGCACAAATTTAATCAAGGGTTTAGAAGAAAGAGCAGGAAAGAATGTAAAAATCAAGTATAGCAAGGGTTCTACTCGTTTATTTAACACCTTAGAAACAATCCCTTCAAAATACCTGTACCACCTTCAAGGAAAAGATACCATACAAGGTTTAATAGGATCCTACTTCAACAATATTGATTTGAGTGGCACACCCATAGTTACAAGAAATGACCAACAGCTCAATTTTAGTTGGACATTGTATCCACCAGATAGTAAATTGGATCTTGATTTTTACAGTGTTCGTTGGAATGCACAACTGATTGCACCCATGAGTGGAACCATGGAATTAGGGCTTAAAGGAAATGATGGCTTTAGGCTGTATGTAAATGGACAATTACTAATTGATCAATGGGCCAAAACTGGATATAGCACCAAACTAACAACGTTAAAGGTTGAAGCAGGAAAAACCTACCCCATTCAAATGGAGTTTAAGGAACCCAATGCCAATGCATCTATTCAACTAGTTTGGAAAGTGGCTACAAAACAAGAAACTGAATTTTCATCAGCTTTGGAACTTGCAAAAAAATCAGACCTGATTATGTTTAATGCCGGCATTGAAGAAGGTGAATTTAGGGATAGGGCAAAACTTGGTTTACCCGGAAATCAAGAAGCATTATTGGCTGAATTATTCAAAATAGGAAAACCGGTAGTAGTACTCTTAACTGGTGGCAGTGCCATTACCATGCAACCCTGGTTTAACAAAGCATCTGCCGTTTTGGATCTTTGGTATGCAGGTGAGCAAACTGGCTCTGCAATAGCTGCCATACTCTTTGGTGACACCAACCCTAGTGGTAAATTGCCCATAAGCTTTCCAGTATCCGAAGGTCAATTGCCTTATGTTTATAATCACTTGCCTACCGGCAGGGGTGATGACTACAATGACTTAACTGGAAAGCCAGCTTTCCCTTTTGGATTTGGATTGAGCTATACCCAATTTGAATACAGCAACTTGAAGATGGAAAAAAATACCATCAAAGCATCTGATAGTGTTTGGGTACAATGCCAGATAACCAATACTGGCAATTATGATGGAGCAGAAATTGTTCAATTGTATATCCGTGATCAGCTGGCAAGCCTTGCCAGACCAATTATGGAGCTAAAAGGATTTCAAAAAATCTTTCTCAAAAAAGGGGCATCCACTACTGTGAAATTTCTTATCACGCCAGCACAATTAGAAATGCTCAATGAACAGATGCAACCAGTTGTTGAGCCTGGTGAATTTAGAATCATGATTGGTGCTTCATCCAATGATTTTAGACTCAAGGGAACATTAAGGGTTCAGTAATAAAACATGCATGGCTAATTAGCAATTGGTTATACCCCAAACTGGCTCAGGTGATGGTCCAAGTGCTTGTACAGCATATTGTTCCATTCTGTTTTATTAAGATTGCCAAAAGAATGTGATTCCCTTCCATCAAAAAAGGCTTCCCCGTTTGCTAAGGTCTGGTTAATATGGTTGACCAGTCTGGTTCTCTCCTTTTCAAACTGCTTGGCATCAGAGATAATAAAAGCCGGTGCAGTTGGGCTATTATGTGCATATGGTTTTTCAGTAACCACTTTATTTTTAATTACCAGTTTTAGGAACAACTTTAAAATTGGATTGGGTTTGGGATGAATGTTTTCATAAATCATTTCATAACTCACATTGCAATGGGCCAACATTTGAGCCACATTCATTTTACCCCATTTGGCAGGAGTTTCTGGCGTTAACTTGTTAATCCGGTTAAGGATTTCATGCACGTCAATGGGATCAAATACACTTTTCATATTGATGATTTTGATATAGGGAATCAAATGGCTTCATTCCAAATGCGCCAACTTTCTTCTGCTTGTAAGATAAGCATTTCCCATCCATTTTGAATACTAGCCCCTCTTGCCTTTCCCTTTGCCAGAAATTGGGTTTCTTCTGGATTATAGACAAGGTCAAACAAGTGATGCTGCTCATTTATGAACTGATAAGGCAAATTGGGACAAGCATCTATATTGGGATACATACCCAAGGGTGTTGTATTAATAACCAAGGTATGAGACTCCATAGTGGCTTTGTCAATCTGATCATAAGAGGTGCTGGTGGCTGAAGCAGTTCTAGACACATATTGGTAGGCAATTCCTCTTTTCTTTAAAACCCATTCAACTGCTGCAGATGCTCCACCGGTTCCAAGAATCAAGGCATGTTGGTGGTGTGGTTTTAAAAATGGTGCAAGTGTTTGCTCAAAACCAACCACATCTGTAT
>CAIZMD010000149.1 GCA_903933995.1 uncultured Bacteroidota bacterium | reverse complement strand
TATTGGAAGAACTGAAACCTGATTTTGCATTTTACCTTTCAGGTGTAGATATTTTAGAAACGGACAAATTTGGCAAATTAAAAGTAAGCCTAGAAGGTTGCAAACAAAGGGATGCGTTTGTCTTTGAATCCCTGAAAGAAAAAGCCATTCCAGTTACAGTGGCCATGGGTGGTGGATATTCACCAGATGTAAAAACAATTGTAGAAGCGCATTGCAATACATTTAGACTGGCAAAAGACTTATTTCTATTCCTTTTGATTATTTGTTCTTGCTTTTTCAATTTGAACGCTCAAGCACAATATAGTTTGCGGGGAACGGTACTTGATTCTATTAGTAAACAACCATTGGCTGGGATTAATTTGTTTTTGAGTCATACTTCAATTGGCACTACAACAGACCAATCTGGTCATTTTGTGTTAGATAGAATTCCTCAAGGAAAATTTGAATTGGTTATCTCTTCTTTAAACTATGAAACAAGGACTATTTCTATTAATACGGGGCAACTACCTGAATCCATACAACTATTACTTAAACCAACTGCAAATGAATTACAAGAAGTAATTGTAGAGCCTTATGACGAGGACGGCTGGGATAGATGGGGCAGGTATTTTAATGCGCACTTTATTGGCAATAGCGCCCTTTCGGCAGATTGCAAATTGCTCAATCCTGATGTGGTCAAATTTAGATACAGTAGAAAGAACAATAGCATACGTGCCTTTTCTCGTGAAAAACTAATATTTGAAAACAAAGCTTTGGGTTATAAAATTCTATACCTATTAACCAAGTTTGAATATAATCTAGAGGAACGCAGTTTCTTTTACAGCGGCTATCCTCAATTTGAAGAAATGCGGCCAAAAAACGCTGATGAAAAAAAGCGTTGGGATAAAAAAAGGAAAGAAGCCTATCAAGGTTCTATTATGCATTTTATGCGCGCCCTTTATCATAACAAATTGGAACAAGAGGGATTTGAAATACATCAAATGCTAAAAGTGGATTATCCAGAATACAAGCGCGCTTCCAATCTTTTTAAAGCTTACTCAAAAGCACTTAAAAACAAAGAACCCATTACTATTTCAAAAGACAGTTTAGAATACTATAAAAAGGCCAGCAAATTAGGCGCCAATGAATATAGTGTGATGTTGGACCAAATCATTACAAAAGATGATGTATTGGCACCAATTGATACCAGCATAGATGCAACAGCACAGTTCATGGGATTTATAGGTTGGTTGCGTATTACCTATCAACACAAAAGAGACCCTATAGAATACGCTAGGATGACTTTAAAAAGAGTTGACCGCATTAATTCAGATATCAACTTACCCAATAAAATTGGGCTCTCTATTTATCCCAACGGTACTTATTTCTATGGATATAATTTGTTTATTGAAGGATATTGGTCATGGTGGGAAAAACTATCTACCCATTTACCTTCCGACTATCAACCTGATCAACCCTAGACTTATCCATGCTGCTTTTTTTGTAAACTCAGATAATCAATATAATAGATTAATCTCAAGTTAAATTCATTGCCATGAGGTTGCTGAAATACTTGCGAAAGGTTCTTGGTATACTTATCATAGACTTGCCCATTAATGGGAAATTCATTCCCCAATGCATTTTTCCAACCCAAAATCAATTTACTACCATACATAAAATCCCATGTATAAAACATGTCTAGATTAAAGGCATTAAAGTTTTGATCCCGTCCATTTTCAAAAGC
>CAIZMD010000148.1 GCA_903933995.1 uncultured Bacteroidota bacterium | reverse complement strand
GTATCCAAGGTTTGTTGAAATTGTTCTAGGGTAAAACTTTCTTCACTTCCGGGTAAGCCAGCAATGATATTTCTTTGCAACAATAAGCGCTCATCAGCACTCATTTGTTCAAATCTTTGAATGGCTCTTTGTTTTTCAGTTGCTGTATAGTCCGCATCGGCGCCAGCCCTTTTTAATAAACATAGGTCAAAAGCCATAAAAGCAGCTTTCTCAAAACGCAACGCTTTAGACCCATCTGCTACAGTAAATGCCAGATCGGTTCTTGTCCAATCTAACACAGGCATAAAATTATAAGTTACAATATGAATGCCGCAAGCACCTAGGTTAAGAATAGAAGCAGCATAATTCTGTATGTATTGTTCAAAATCACCAGTTTGGGTTTTTATGGCTTCATGAACAGGAACACTTTCAACCACAGACCAGCTTAATCCCGCGGCTTCAATGATTGCCTTACGTTCAAGAATGGCTTCTTTTGTCCAAATAGCACCATTAGGTAAATGATGCAAAGCTGTAACTACACCTGTACAACCAGCCTGTTTAATGTCTTGTAAACTAACGGGATCATTGGGTCCAAACCAGCGCATGGTTTGAACCATAGAAGGATAAATTGATGCTGTTGACATGTACTAACAATTCAGGTTCAGAAAGCTGCAAACCTAAACAGAATGCATGAATCTATGGTTGTTAATAGCACATAAAAAATCAAAATCAACTATATCGATTTCGATTGAGATTAGTGCCCCCATTTTTTATTTCCAAAACTAAAACCAGCTGTAATAGAGGGACCATTATATCCCCACCCTACATGGGCTTTATTGCTGTTGACATTGGCGTCAATCTTAAAATTAAACCCAGTATAACCCAATGAAAGATCCAAATGTTTGGTGGCCTTAAACATTAATACCGCATTATAACCAACAATTTCTCCACTAACATCACCTGTGGTGATGGTCAAGTAGTTAAACTCTCCACTTAAAGCCAAACGTTTACTCAAAGAAACACCGCCCCAAACTCCCAAATCTGGTAATGGAGCAGTAAAATTGAAATTTTGATTAGAAGTTAAGGAACCTGCTCCTGTGGTGATTCCCATTCCGATATTTGTTTGAAGGGTATGGGTTCCTATTAAAAAGCCCAACTCTGCTTTGGGTTTAGCCAAAACTGCATATCCCCATGAAGCCCTATAAATTGTAGTATTGAAAAAGCTACTTACATTGGCAGAGACATTATAAGTGTTATCTCCAAATTGTATAGTTCTTTCCAATGTTTTAGTGGAAGACCTATTAAATTGCAAATAGCTAAAATCAAACCTTGATCTTCTAGAAATGCGCCATTGAAAATTGGCCATAAAGGTTCCAATTTGTTTATTAAAACCCAAGTCTTTCTCAAAATCAATATCAGTACCTACTCCACCAATTGTTGCACCAATTTTTATATCAGTATTATTCACTGCACTCATATACCCTGCACTAAGCCTAAAACGTTCAACAAACCAGGGTGCCAGTTTCTGATTTTTCCATTTGATACTATCAGAAGGGGGAGCCGATTGTCCTTTTGCTATATTGCAAGCAAAAATTACCACAAAAAGAATGTATATTTTTCTCATAACCAGTTTTTGTAAAATTTGAAGATCTCAATCAGGATTCTACTTAATTGATAGCTAAAATAGTAATTGAAGCCTAAAAATACGGGAAATAGCCATATCGAATTGACTTATATGATGTATTTTTAAATATAAAACAGCCCTTATTTGTAGGAAATTCAAAACTCAATTAGTTTTATTTTCCATTCAAGTGCCAAATAAATCATTGAATATGATACCATCAAAAACAACTTACATGTTTAATTACATTCTTACTTGGACCAAACTACCTACCCAATTAGTGGTTTATTTATTGTTTTTCACTTTGACAAGCAGCAATTTGTTGGCTCAATTGGGAAAAGGACAACCCAAAGCTGGAAACAAAGCACAAATGCAAAAATCCAAACCAGCCATCAACAACAATAAAGCATCCCTACCCTCATCTAATGCTAGAGGATCTAATAATGGAAATGCTAATAGAATAAATTCTGGAAACATTAAAACAGAAGGAAACAAAGTTTCTAATGTAGGAAACAAGACCAATAATATTGGTTCTGGCAATAAAAAAACCAATATTGGATCTGGAAATAATAGCAATAATACCAATATCAAAACTGGTAATAAAGTTAATATTGACAACAGCAAAAATAACAATGTCAATATTAATGTAAACAACAGTACCCATATCAATAACGGTTATCCTAGGGGCAGTTATAGACCATATACCCGTCCACCCTATAGATATGGAGGCATGAATTTTTATTGTCATTTTGGCTATTCCTATCACCCTTATCGACCATTCTATTGGGGACCTGTTTGGCATCCATGGGGATTTTTTATTACTGCAATGGCGGCAACAGCCATTATCATATCAATTGAAAACCAACAATATCATTATGACCAAGGTGTCTATTATGTAGCTTCTAATGGGGGCTATACCGTAGTACAAGCGCCAGTTGGGGCTACTATTACCACCCTGCCACCAAATACCCAAACAGTAGTAGTAAATGAGACAGTAAACAACTATTACTATGGTGGAACTTATTATGAAAAATCAGATAAAGGTTATACCGTAGTGCCTCCAACAGCTGGAACAATTGTAGAAAACTTACCAGAAGGTGCAAAAGAAGAAAAAGTAGGAGATCAAATTTTCATGAAACTAGGAGAAGTCTATTATCAGCCTATTAAAAAAGACGGAAAAGATATGTATGAGGTAGTTACTGTAGAAAAAGATGACTCAAAATAAAACTTGTTTTAAATTTGAATGATTGTTCAATTTTATTTACAATAAATATCCACTATAAAAATTAAAACAACATGAAAACCCTGATTCAAAAGTACGCATTAGCCATGGCAGTAATATTATTTGCTGCATCTTGCGGACCAACTTTAAAAGTTTCAACTGATTACGACAAAAATGCTGTTTTTAGTAATTACAAAACATTTAGTGTTTATAATTTGAAAACTACTGGTAGTGTAAGTCAATTAAATGCTGATAGAATTGTAAATGCTATTAAATCAGAATTAACCAGCAAAGGATTTCAAGAAGCAGGAAGTAATGCAGACTTAGTAATCAATGCAGTTACTGTTTTAAAGGATAAACAATCCGTATCTTCTTCTACTAATTACTATGGCTATGGCGGATTATATAGACCATATAGTTATTGGGGTGGTGGAATGGGCGTTGGTTCAACCACTGTAAGTACTTATAACTATAAGGATGGATCTTTGGTGATTGATATAGTTGACAACAAAACCCAGAAAATGATATGGCAAGGAACTGGCAATGCAGAAATAGACAAAGCTCCTAAAGATCCAGATGCTGCTATCAAAGCTGCTGTAACAAAGATCTTGGCAAATTTTCCACCAGACAGCAAAAAATAAGTATTCAATAAATCATTGAAAATCACAAAAGGTTGGAACCAAAGTTCCAACCTTTTGTTTTTAAAACCATTTAAGAAGTACTCAGCTCCTACTTATTTCAATTATTATTGCATTCCAAATCCAAATAAATGATCAAACCAATCATTGTATTATTCTTAATGCTCTCCAGTTTTAAAGCATTTACACAAATCAACAAAATAGATACTATATCATTTTCATTAGACAATAAATTACTAGTATTTAAAGCTAGTATTAATGATACTGAAGTAGATTTTGCCTTTGATACTGGAGCTAGTTTAGGGTTATCAAACTCATCCATTCAATCAAGTACTGGTTTAATTGTAAAAAACGGCTCTCAAACCATTACAGATGCCAATTTGAAAAGAATAAAAATTAATAATACGGTTATTAAAAAGATGCAAATTGGAAGCCATCTCATTGACAACATTAAAGGGGCAATTTATGACATGGAACTCTTAACCTGTCACAAATTCTATCTTTTAGGCATGGATGTAATTGGCAGACTAAATTGGAAGATTGATTTCAACAAACAACAAATCTTGGTTTCTAAAAATCCATTCCCTACCAATAACTACCATATTGAAATTCCTGTATCAAATACTAGTCATAGACCTAAAACCAGCTTAGTCATAAATGGGATAAATTATCCCAATTGTTTAATTGATCTTGGCTATACAGGTTCAATTACCATATCAGAGAATGAACATTTAAACAAGCTTTATCAGCAAATACTTGGAACAGGAAAATCTGGACTTAGTTTAAATTCAAATATGTCAGTTACTGGACTGGGAAAAGCAGATACTGTAAAAACTATACAATTGGACAAAATTAAAATGGGACAATATGATTTCAACCTTGTTAATACAACTGTTTATGAAAAAACAGATTTCAAAATAGGAATAGAATTTTTCTCAACCCAAACAAAAGAATTGATCTTAAATCATACCACAGGTAAATATTATATTGAACCCAAGATCAATTCTGAACCTTTGACTTTGCCCCTTGATGCAAGAGTATCATACCAAGAAGGAAAATTACTGGTCACCGCACTCAACCTTAATAAAAATAGTTCAGCAAAACAGCTGTCAATAGGAGAAACCATTAAATCAATTAATGGCAAACAGGCTTCCGACTTCAATGACAATTGCCAATTTTTGTTAGAATTTTATCATACAAAAAAAACAAGTATACAAATTGAAAAACTAGATGGAACCTTAGTAACTATTCAAAGGTCTACCTTAGAGTAAATGATTGAAATTTTGATAACTGTTTTTCCAATAAGTCAATAACAATGACAGATTCCGTTTCAAGTTCTTGATATAAAATTCTAACTTGGCCGGCATCAAAAATCTCCAACTCATTGAATTTGCTGGCAATGGCACTCAATTTTGAAAGACTGGCAGTTAATGATGTGCCTTTGAGTTTATGAATAGCAGATTTAATTGCTTTAATATCTGATTCTAATATTGCCTGATCAATAGAAACAAATGATTTTTTAATTTCAACAATTGTTAAACTTATAAATTGCTGAATCAACATGTCATCCGCTCCCATATATTTCCGGATCTGCTCTAAGTCTAAGTGAAGTGTAGCTTCTTTTTCATTTATAACGGTGGTAGAAACCTCATTAATGGGTTTTAACCATCGCTTAAAAATAGAAACCAAGGTTTCTTCAACAAATGGCTTAGAAACAAAATCATTCATCCCTGCAGCTTCGCACTTTTCCTTCTCCCCTTTAACAATCCCCGCAGTTAATGCAATGATTGGAACTGTTGCACTTCCAGGCAATTGTCTTATTTGTTGTGTTGCTTCATAGCCATTCAGTATGGGCATTTGAATGTCCATGAGTATAAAATCCGGTAATGCTTTTTTACAAACCTCAACCGCTTCATTACCATTCATGGCTTCTATGATTGTTGCATTTGGCGCTATCCTTTCTACAACAGTTTTAGCTAATAACATATTAATTTCTCCATCTTCCGCAATTAAAATGGTCATGAACTCTTGAAAAACTATTGTTTTAGTTTCTTCTACAACTTCAACTGTCTCTTTTTTAGTAATCATGGATAATGCCTGATATAATTCCTGCATCTTCACAGGTTTCACCAGTCTAATACTTACTCCTAAATTTTTACTTAAATTGATAACAGATCCTTGATCTGCAGAACTTGATAACAACAGTACTGGAATATGAGAAGCCTTAAGCCCATGATCCAGATTTATTTTTTGAATGGTTTCTAACCCATCCAATTCAGGCATATGATAGTCCATTAAAATAGCATCAAATTTCGCACCCGAATATAGTGTTTGAATAGCTTCCATTCCGCTACTTGCTTCTTTAACAAGAATTCCTTTCAAATGAAGCATTTCTTTGAGAATAGTCCTATTGTTTTTATTATCATCTACAATCAATACTTTTTTAATCAGTCCTAACTCTCTTAAGAGCAGATCGCCTGCCATCTCAGTTTTCAATTTAATTCTAAAATAAAAACGAGATCCCCTTCCCAATTCGCTCTCCACTTTAAGTTGGCTGTTCATCAAACCTAGAATTTTATTACTGATGGTTAGCCCCAATCCGGTACCACCGTATTTCTTTGTTACAGAATTATCAGCCTGAGAAAATGCTTCAAAAATCTTCTCTAATTTTTCGGGTTTAATTCCAATACCAGTATCCCTAACTTCAAAATGAAATTCTGCCTCCCCATTCTCATCAATTCCAGCACAGGTTACTTTTAATTCAATTTCTCCAGTTTCAGTAAACTTGGCTGCATTGCTCAACAAATTAAACAATACTTGTTTTAATCTAACCGAATCTGTAAATACCCATTGGGGCAATGAGGGTGACAGATTTAACAGCATTTCCAGGTCTTTATTCTTTATCTGAAAACTGATAATATCTACTGCTTGACTTGCTAGCTCAAACAAATCACATTTTTCATACTCTAACTCTAGTTTCCCTGCTTCTATTTTAGAAAAGTCTAAAATATCATTGATAATTCCTAATAGTGCATTGGCTGATTGGTGAACAATTCCTAAGTATTGTTTTTGCGTTTCGTCTAACTGTGTTCGAAGAATTAAATCCGTGAAACCTATTACACCATTTAATGGTGTTCTAATTTCATGACTCATATTTGCTAAGAATTCTGACTTTGCTATATTGGCTTCTTCTGCTTCTTTTTTAGACAGTTTCAACGCCTCTCTTTGCTGGCAGTTTTCTGTGATATCTTCAATAACAGAATAAACTTGGTATTCCCCTTCTAAATTTTGGAACTTAATCCCGTTAAGTAACACATTTACAGGATGGCCATCTTTATGCAGATATATTTTCTCATAAGGACCATATCTCCCAAGATTCTCTAATGAATCCCTATGAAATGCTTCTTGTTCATCAAATGAAGCAGGAGTAACATCCCAATGGCTTAGATTCCTATATTCAGCCTCTGTATAACCCACCATCTTGTAAAGAGCAGCATTCCCGTCTATGAATTTACCGTCTGAATGTCTGTTAATAGCAATTCCAACTGGGGAATTATCAAAAAATGCACGAAACTTATTTTCACTTATTCTTAATTCAGCTTCCTGCTGTTTTTCATGGGTAATATCCCTAGCAATGGCAAAAAGGTCGCCACTAGTAAGATCTGGTGTAGCAACCCATTGCAGCACTTTATACTCTCCATTAACCGTTTTAAACCGGTGAACAAAATTAATAGTGCTTACCCCACTGGCTAATTTTTTTATTTCTTTCTGTGTAGAAAACACATCTTCCGGGTGAATGAGATCAAAGAAAGACTTTGAAAGTAATTGTTGTTCTTCCCATCCAAAAATTCTAGAAAAGGATGGATTCACTTTTTTAAACATTCCGTCTAACCCTGCTATACAGATAAGGTCTTTAGCAACATGAAACAGCTTTTCAAAATTGGCCATTTCAGCTTTTTGCTTGCGTTCTACAATTAACTTCACCACATTTTCACCTAATAACTGTAGTCCTCTTTTTTGTTTTTCGCTTAACGCTTTAGGAGTGGCATCAATTACACATAAAGTGCCCAATGCAAAACCATCTGGGTCTACCAAAGGATAACCAGCATAAAATCGAATATTGGGATTTCCTGTTACAAGAACATTATGCTTAAACCTATCATCTTTGGTTGCATCTTCAATTTCAAAAATCTGCTGATCCATGATGGCATGGGCACAAAAGGCCAATTCTC
>CAIZMD010000147.1 GCA_903933995.1 uncultured Bacteroidota bacterium | reverse complement strand
CCGCGATGCGCACGTGGATTGTACTCCGGTGCTGGACCAAATTGCTCTGGTACGGGTGACTTGGTTACGGGTTTGCCCAAAAGTTCTTCAATACGCGCAAATTTCTGTTGTTCCTGCTCACTAATAAAAGTGTAGGCAGTACCCTCAGAAGATGCACGGGCCGTTCTGCCAATTCGGTGAACATAGTCTTCTCCGTCATTGGGAACATCATAGTTAATCACCAGGTCAATGTCTTCAATATCAATGCCTCGGCTCAGGATATCGGTAGCTACCAAAATCTTGAGTTTCTTATTTCTAAAGTCTTGTAACACTTGCTCACGCTGGGTTTGCTCCAGATCAGAGTGAATTTCCTCAATAGAAAATTTGGCGCGTTTGAGTTCATTGCTCAATGCTTTTACATTCTGTTTTTTAGAACAGAATACAATCACACTTTGAAAATCTTTCTGACTCAATACATGTTTTACCAAAGGAATTTTCTGACCCTCATAGACCACAAATGCTTCCTGTACAATTTTCTCTGGTGGCTTTGAAATGGAAATATTAATTTCAAGCGGATCAACCAAAATCTTGCGTGCCATCTCGCGCATTTTCATGGGCATGGTAGCTGAGAAGAGTAGGTTCTGTCTTTGCTTGGGCAAGAAAGAAATGATCTTCATGATATCGTCATTAAAACCCATGTCTAACATGCGGTCTGCCTCATCTAAAATCAAGTATTTTAATCCTTGCAATTTTACATAGCCCATATTTAAGTGGGCAATCATGCGACCAGGTGTACAGATCACAACGTCTACACCGGTGCTCAATGCTTTCTTTTCAATGGCAAAAGAATTACCATCGCCACCGCCATAAACGGCAATAGAACTAACCGATGTAAAATAAGAAATGCCCTCCATGGCTTGTGCAATCTGCACGGCCAACTCACGCGTAGGAACAATGACCATGGCATTGATATGATGGTCTTCATGCGGCGTGGTAATCAATTTATTCATCAAAGGCAGGAGAAAAGCGGCTGTTTTGCCGGTGCCTGTTTGAGCCGATACAATCAAATCCTTTCCATCCAAAATGGGCTGCATCACTTGTTCCTGAACTGGGGTTGCGGTGGTATAACCCATGGCGTCTATCCCATCCATTAATCTTTCGTCTAAACCAAATTCACTAAAATTCAAAATAATAACTGTTTTAAGTATATATGTAAAAGTAAACGATTTTCTACAGAGGAGCAGTATCTTTAAAGGGTATAAACAGGCATTATGCAGCAAGCAAGTAGAATCTACGCCCTTTTCATCTTAATGAGTCTTTGTTTTGTAACCTTGCATGCGCAAGAAGGGGATCCAAAACCTGAAATTGATACCACTAGTTCAGACGGCTTGTTTCAAGCTGCAAGAACTGCGGCTTTTGATCAGAAAAATTATCCCTTGGCAAAACGCTATTGCCTCAAGGCTTTGGAAAGTAGCCCCAATTATGCCGATATCCGAATCTTTCTGGGACGTTTGTACACTTGGACAGACCAAGTAGACAGTGCCAAAGCCTGTTTTGAAACCGTGCTACAACGTGAGCCCGACTATGAAGACGCTTCTATTGCTTATGCCGATTTACAATATTGGAATGACCACTACAAAGAAACCATTGCCATTTGTGATGAAGGCTTAAAGTCCAATCCAACTTCAAAAGATTTG
>CAIZMD010000146.1 GCA_903933995.1 uncultured Bacteroidota bacterium | reverse complement strand
ATGGAAAAAAAATTTGTACCCGTGATGATTACGCCTTTTAACCTAAAGGCCAAATTGGATTTTACGGCTGTAGCCACCCTCATTGATTTTTATTTGGCTGCCGGAGTAAAGGGTTTTTTTGCCAATTGCTTGAGCAGTGAAATGTATAGTATTAGCGAGGACGAAAGACTAGAGTTGACTAGTTTTATTGTGCGATATGTGAATGGTAGGGTTCCCATTGTAGCAACTGGTTCTTTTGGATTGACCATTGAAGACAAAGCTGATTTTGCCAAAAGAATTTATGCCACTGGCATTGACGCGGTGATTCTGATTACGGGGCATTTTGCCAATGTGGATGATAGCGATGAGATCCTATTAAACAATTTCAAAAAATTCTTAGCGCTCACACCTGGTGTGCCAGTTGGCATGTATGAATGCCCAGCTCCCTATAAACGGATTCTAACTGCTGAAGTGTTTAAAACCTTATTAGAAACGGGCAGGTTTGTATATCACAAAGACACATCCATTCAACAAGACCAAGTATTTGCCAAATTGGCTATTCTAGCATCAAGCATAAATCCCAGCATGGAGTTCTATGATGCCCATACACCCAATGCTTCATTTTCTTTGCGCAACGGTGCCAAGGGCATGAGTTCTATTTCAGGAAATTTCTATCCAGAAATCCTTGTGTGGATCTGCAATAATGCCAATAACCCTGACAAAAAAGAACAGGTAGATTGGTTACAAGCTGAATTGATTAAAGTAGACCCCTTGATTCATATTGCCTATCCCATGAGTGCCAAATACTTTCTGGCTAAAAGGGGTTTGCCAGTTAGAACCATTAGTAGGGCTCATGCTTTGGAATTAACCCCCGATCAGAAAAAAGTATTGGACGGCATCTATGATAGTTTTTGCCACTGGTGTGATGAACTAGGTATAGGGAAAGTACAATTAGAAACCATACGTCCAACAGCCGTTTTGCAAGACCCGGCTATATAAGGTGATTCCATACTTACTGCTTAACTTAGATGGATATTATTTGACCATGATGAGAAGCCATATGATATTTCCATCTTCCAATACAATGTTCAGCAATGGATATTCCTTGAATAAGCTTTGTTCATTCGTATTCTTACTGTTATGCAGCTTTTTTTCATTGAATATCAATGCCCAACAAAATTCTGACGAAGGCTATAAACGTCCTTTAAAAGAAGTGATTGCAACTATTGAAATGCGTTATGGCGTAAAGATTAAGTTCGTAGACTCTTTGGTACAGGGCAAATGGGTCAATTATGCCGATTGGCGATTTAGACCAGACTTGGAAACCACTTTGGACAATGTATTAAAACCCTTAGACCTAAAAGTAAAAAAGGAAAAAGACAAACAATACAAGCTCAGTGTCTATGAATATTATCGTTGGAATGTAGCCGAGGGATGGGCAGAAATGGATAGGATTGCCAACCAATATGCCGGTAAAGCAGCATGGGAAAAAAGAAAAGACTCATTAAAACCTGCCCTTTTAAAAGCCCTTCAATTATCACAACTCCCAGCATCGCCGGGTACAGCACCCATCATCACTGCTAAGAGAATTTTTAATGGTTATACTGTAGAAAATATTGCCATTGAAATTTTACCTGGTGTTTATATCAATGGTTCT
>CAIZMD010000145.1 GCA_903933995.1 uncultured Bacteroidota bacterium | reverse complement strand
CGCTATCAAATCAGATATAGCCATCTATGCCATTCATACCAACTTGGACAATGTGATTTGGGGGGTCAATGGCAAAATTGCGGATCAGATTGATCTAATGAATAGGCAAATACTGGCTCCTAAAGCAGGTCTTTTATCTAAACTGGTATGTTTTGCCCCAGAATCTGCCATTGAAAATTTAAAATCCGCCTTATTTACAGCTGGGGCTGGCCATATTGGTAATTATAGTGAATGTAGCTTTGAAGTAAAGGGGCTGGGCAATTTTAAAGGAGCGGAAGACAGCAACCCTACCATAGGCCAACCTGGCCAAAATACCAGCGCCGAAGAAGTGAGGATTGAGTTTATACACCCTAGCCATCTGCAAAAAAAGCTGGTTTCGGCCATGATCAAAGCCCATCCTTATGAAGAAGTGGCTTATGATTTAATTTCATTAGATAATGATTATCAGCATGTTGGGTCAGGAATTGTAGGAGAGCTACCCGAACCTATGGAAGAAGCCATGTTGTTGGAAATGCTGAAAACCAGTTTTGGATTATCTGTGATCAAACACAGTCCTTTTTTAAATAAAAGGATCCAAAAAATAGCCATTTGTGGTGGTGCCGGCAGTTTTTTAATAGGACCAGCCATTGGGGCCGGGGCCGATGTCTTCATTACAGCTGACCTTAAATACCATGAGTTTTTTGACGCTAATAGTTGCATCTTGATTGCCGATATTGGGCACTGGGAAAGCGAACAATATACTACTGACCTGCTTTTTGATATTTTACAGGCTAAATTCCCTACCTTTGCCGTCCTCAAATCAGTGATAAAAACCAATCCGGTTAACTATTTTCTGTAAGAGGGCCAAAAACTCCAAATTTTATACTAGATATGGCATCTGTTAAAGATTTCTCCGTTGAAGAAAAACTGGTTAACCTAGTAAGGTTACAGAAAACTGATAGCAAACTGGATCAAATTCAGGTATTGAGGGGTGAATTACCCATGGAAGTGAGTGACTTAGAAGATGAGATCCTGGGTCTGCACAGTAGACAAACTCGTATTGAAGAAGAGATCAACGGGATCTCTGAATTCATTGAGGGTAAGAAAAATACCATTAAAGAAAGCGAAGCGCTGATTGCTAAATACGAAAAGCAAAGCGAAAACGTAAAGAACAATCGCGAGTTTGAAGCTATCAATAAGGAAATTGAAATGCAGCAGTTAGAAATTAAACTTGCTGAAAAACATATCCGCGATGCTAACGAAGAATTGGCTGAAAAAATCAAGGCACTAGAAGTAGCTAAAAAACAGGTTGCTGTTAAAGAAGGTGTGTTGAATCACAAGAAAGGCGAATTGGAAAAGATTATTGCCGAAACTGAAAAAGAAGAAACTCATTTTAACAAGCAGAGTGCTGATGCTCGCGGGCATATTGACGAAAGACTGTTGTATAGCTATGACAGAATTAGAACTAGCTATCGCAATGGTTTAGCCGTTGTGCCAGTAGAGAGAGATGCTTGCGGCGGATGCTTCAACTCTATTCCTCCTCAGCGTCAAAGCGAAATTCGTTTGCACAAAAAAATCATTGTTTGTGAAAACTGCGGAAGAATCTTAGTTGACGCAGATTTGAATGACAGTGTAGAAGCGAAGTAACTGTTAAAAGAAGATTTTTATACCATAAAGGGCATGCTTAATCGCTGCCCTTTATTATTTTACAGAAGGATGCGTCTTAAATCAATTTTAGTTCTGATCATGGTTGTATTGGCTCTAGGGGCCGGTGCAGAAAAAGTGTATGATTTCAATAGCACTTGTCAACAGGCATTTCAAGAAATCACCAAACTCAAACTTGCACGTGGTATAGCGTTGGTAGAAAAAGCCAAACAACAGAATCCAGACAATTTGATTCCTGTTTTACTAGAAGATTATATAGACTTTTTCATCTTGTTTTTTAATGAAGATCCAACTGAATTTAAAAACAGAAATCCTCATTTTGCAGAAAGAATTGCCATACTGGAAGATGGACCAAAAAATTCGCCCTTCTATCATTTCTGTTTGAGTACGGTAAGAATACATAAAGCTGCAGTATCTGTAAAATTTGGACAGACCTGGTCTGCTGGTTGGGATTTCAGAAAAGCCTACTTACTCTTAAAAGAGAATCAAAAAAAACATCCAGACTTCTTACCCAATCAGTTAATGTCTGGAGCATTAATAGCTGCAATTGGAACTATCCCATCTAGTTATAAATGGATTGTTAGTCTGTTTGGAATGAAAGGCTCTATTACAGAGGGAATGAACCTAGTGCGCAATTTTACCTTTAGCAATGATCCCTGGGCCAAGATCTATGCCAACGAATCCGCTTTTGTATATGGATATCTGATGTTCTATATTGAGAACAAAAAAGACGAAGCCCTTGCTTTTGTACAACAAAGAAAACTAGACTTAGTACACAACCACTTGCTTTGTTTTATGGCCGCCAATCTTGCCATCAATAATAAACAAACGGCTATTGCAGGTTCATGGATTCAAAACAGGGATAAGAGTCCAGAATATTTGACCACACCCGTTTGGGATTTTGAAATGGGTTTTGTAAAACTCTATCACCTAGAGCTTCCAGAAGCCATCAAACATTTAGAACAGTATCAGAAAGATTTCAAGGGTAGGTTCTATGTAAAAGACGCTTATAACAAATTGAGTCTAGCCTATTACTTACAAGGCAACCAAACTGCTGCTACTGCTACTAGAAATAAAATTTTGAAATATGGTGCTTTGGATACTGACGCAGATAAAAAAGCACAGAAAGACGCCAAGACTAATTTTTGGCCCAATCCCCTATTACTAAAAGCTAGGTTATTAAATGATGGTGGTTATCACAAAGAAGCGTTGAGTATTTTATATGGAAAATCCATAGAACAGTTTAACACAGAAGAAGACAGACTAGAATTTACCTATCGCGTAGCAAGAATCTATGACGACCTTGGCCGTAAAGACGATGCTATTAAGTATTATCAAACCGCCATAGTATTGGGTGAACATAGAAAAGAATATTATGCTTCTAGGGCCGCTTTACAGATTGCGCAGATCTACGAAGAACGTGGTCAAAAAGCATTGGCCATTACCTATTATCAGAAATGTCTGAACATGGATGACCATGAATACAAGGATTCCATTGACCAACGTGCTAAATCAGGCATTAGTAGGTGCAAGGGAGAATAAAATGTTTACAGTTCTAGCATTTACCAAGGGTTTGATTTGCTCAACCGTTAGAGCTTCTATAAATTGCAGGACTTAGTTGCTAAAAAGAATCTTCATGCTCCGGAAATTACAGATTCAACATTACGCCATTATTGATGCCATTGAGATTGATTTCTCAGGGCAACTCAATATCATCACTGGTGAAACCGGTGCGGGTAAGAGTATTCTCATGGGCGCCTTGAGCTTGATTTTGGGAGACCGAGCAGACAGTTCGGTGTTAATGTATCCAGACAAGAAATGTGTGATTGAAGGCTATTTTAGTGCAGGGCATAAAACGGCTGTATTGGAGTTTTTAAAAGCAAATGATTTTGACGTAGAAGAGGAATTGGTGCTTAGAAGAGAAATTGCCCCCAACGGAAAGTCTAGGGCCTTTATCAATGATACGCCAACAACCTTACAACAAATCAGGGAACTAGCTTCTTTATTGGTAGATCTTCACCAACAATTTGACACTTTAAGTTTGGGTGATGCTGGCTTTCAGCGCAATGTGATTGATGCATTGGCTGCCAACCAAGACAGACTCCAAGCCTATCAAATTATTTATCAGGAATGGCATCAAAACCTGAAGCGCCTAGAGGCACTTATTCAACAAAAACAGGATTTTCAAAAAGACAGGGACTATCATCAATTTCAATTAGATGAGCTAGTAGAACTTTCCTTAAAGGAAAATGAACTTGAGGAGTTGGATGCAGAATTACAATTGCTCTCACACGCAGAAGGTATTAAAACGGCTTTGAGTAAAGTTCAATTTGAATTAGAAGAATCGGACCAACCCGTTCTACCTTTGTTCAAACAATGGATCAACCAATTACAATCCTATAGCGGTTATCATACTTCTTTACAAAGCATCATTGATAGGTTGCATAGTAGCCAAGTAGAATTACAAGATATTGCTG
>CAIZMD010000144.1 GCA_903933995.1 uncultured Bacteroidota bacterium | reverse complement strand
TGTGATAAAACGCTGCACTTTTATTGTGCACAAACCGGCGCAACTTATATACGCCAGAAGATTCGATTTCCTTTAGAAAGTAAAGAAGATTTTATTACGCAATTTTGTGCAGGCATTAGCAACAAAACCAAACTGATATTCTTAAGTCATTTAACTAGCTCTACCGGCTTAAGATTACCTGTAGAAGAAATCTGTGCCATTGCCAATGAACGTGGCATCATGGTCTTTGTAGACGGAGCTCATGCCCCTGGACAATTACCTATTGATCTTGAAAAACTCGGTGCCGATATTTATACTGGAGCCTGTCATAAATGGATGATGACACCCAAGGGTTCTTCCTTTCTGTATGTAAAAAAATCATTGCATCATTTGTTTGAACCACTAGTGATTAGTTGGGGATATAAGACCGCAAACCCTTCTGGTTCTTTGTTAATAGACAATCATCAATTACAAGGAACCCGTGATTATTCCGCTTTTCTAACCATTCCTGCTGCCATTGAATTTATGAAGACGCATCAATGGGATCAGGTAAATGATTATTGCAGAGCACTTTCTCAAAATAATGCACAAAGATTCTGTGACTTAATGGGCTCTCAATCTAATAGTCCCATCAATGATGATTTTATTGGTCAGTTATTTTCTATACCCATTCATTTACCACAACCTGAAAAACTGCATGACCACTTGTATGAAAACCATCGTATTCAAGTTCCTGTACCTTCACATGAAGGTCAATTCTATTTGAGATATTCTTTGCAAGGCTTTAATAATCAAGCAGATTTGGATCAATTGTACGATTCTATGAAAATCATTATTTCCGCTTAAATTCAATTTATGAAATGGAACAAACAACTAGTCATTAGGGCTATTTTACTACCCATTGCATTTACTATTTTATTGGTTGGTGCTAGCTTTTTTAAGCAATTCTTGCCTCCGCAATATGAACGCATGAGTTATGGATTAATAGGTTCAATTGTGGCCATAATAGTTACTTGGATATTTTTAAAATGGGATGGCAAATCTTGGTCTGTACTCAATTTGGGTTGGGATGCTAAAACTTTGCCTAAATCTTTATTAGGTTTATTATTGGGTATCATCTTGGCAGCCATTATGGTTGGCACAATGGTTATTTGTACCGATGTAACCATTGCTATTAATGACAATCCTGCCATACTTCCATTCTTAATGACTGCAACCGCACTGATTCCATTAGCGTGGATGGAGGAAATGGCTTTTAGAGGTTATGCATTTCAACAATTGCATTCAAGCATTGGACTAAGAAATACACAAATGATCATAGCCATTGTTTTTGCATTGTACCATGTTGCAGGAGGACAAGGTCTAGCATCTTCTTTTCTTGGACCTGGTTGTTTTGCCTTTTTATTTGGGATGGCTAGGGTTAAGTCTGGAGGTATAGCATTACCCACAGGATTGCATATAGGTCTTAACCTATTTAATGCCAGTATTGGCCAACACCGTGGCTTGAATAGCTTATTTGTGATTGGTGTTGCAAATGGTACAGAACTTTCTGGCAGAATGATTTCCTATTGGGGTTATGGTTTAAATCTTGCCATGTTAGCTGTTACTTGGTTCTTTATGGAGCGTCAGATTAAGAAAGAAAAACTGGGATAAATACCCAATACAGGGTATAGCCATCGTATAGCACTAGGATAGATTTGTTAAGCTAGGATTTTAAATGCTTTAGCCAATCTATTATGATGAAGTATCTATTTTTTTGCTGCTTATTTTTTATTGGATGTAATGAAATTCCCCATCAAATTATTAGGCCTGATTTTCCACTAGCCAAAGGCAATCAATGGACTTATGAGGCCCATATTAGATACCATGATAGGGCTACGGACAGCTTGATTGAAAAAGAC
>CAIZMD010000143.1 GCA_903933995.1 uncultured Bacteroidota bacterium | reverse complement strand
TCACATTTGATATTGTAGTCTACCCTTTGCTGCCAATATTTTGGGCCGGGTGCACCGCTGGCGGTGCGATACTCATTGGGCGTAGGAAGAATGGTACCCAATTGTTCAAATTTGTTCCCATGGTTGGAACCTGGATTGTTCATGATGTTTTGCGCCTGAGCTACAAATGCAAAAGCCACCATTAAAACAATCAAACCTAATTTTCTCATAATTGTATGGTTTATTGTGGTAATACGTTGTTTAATCTATCTAAAGCCATGTTTAATGCCAAAGCAAACACGGCAGCACTTACAAATAAAAGCCATTCCCTTCTATTTACCTTGATTAACCCTACAAAAAGAAAGGAAATAAGAAGGATTATTAAAACTATCAAAATTTGTCCTAACTCCAATCCCAAATTAAAGGCCAACAATTGGGTAAAAATGGTTTGATCTTTTCCCAATAAACTTTTCAAATAACTACTAAATCCCAATCCGTGAATCAGACCAAAAAAAAGGGCCATAAAATAAATGGGTGGAAACTTGGTTTTAAAGAGAAATTTCTTCACAAATAAATTACTGATAGCAGTAATTAGGATGGTAATGGGAATTAAAAACTCAATCCAATTAACAGAATAGCTGACTAGATTTAATACACTTAAAGCCAACGTAATACTGTGTCCAATGGTAAAAGCCGTAACTAATACCAACACTTTTTTCCAATCTGCAAATTGGTATCTGATGGTTAGGGCTATGATAAAGAGAATATGATCACTGGTGGTTAAACCTGCCAATTGTGACCAGAAAGAGAGTTGCCCATTCCAATTAGCAATATGCTGAAAACCAGTCTCTAAATACAGTTTAAAATCATTCATAGCGAGGTTTCAAATTAATCATGACATTTGTAGTGCAAAAAAAAGAATGTTGAATGGTAAATAGTATGTTTCAATGGATTTCTTTGGCATTCATAGCCCTATTACACCCATTTTATGTATCTGTTATAGAGATTAATCATAATACTAAAGAATCAACTGCTGAAATTAGTATTCGCATTTTTACCCAAGATCTGGAAAGCACCCTCCAAAAATATAGTAGTAATAAAGTTGATATTGCACACCCTGCGGATAAAGCATTGCTAGACAAACAGATCAACCAATATATTCAGCAAAAATTGCAATTGAAAATCAACGGTCAAACCTCAAATATCCATTATTTGGGGCACGAAATTCAGATGGAAAGTGTATGGATTTATGCTGAGATACCCAAGGTTAGTCAATTGAAAAAACTAGACGTGCAATGTCAATTGCTATTTGATTTTCAAACCCTACAAAGCAATATCTTTCATGTAAAAGCAAAGGGCCAAGAAAAAAGCTATAAACTGGATTATCCTAAAAACAGCACCAGTTTTGAATTTTAACGCTTTTCATTTAAGATGCCTTAGTCTTAAAGTCTACATCTTGATACATCATTAATCTACCCCAGGATCAATTCTAGAATTCACCAATACTTTGTCAATTCGGTGGTGATCCATGTCTATTACTTCAAATTCAAACACCTTCCAGCTCAAGGTTTCTCCGGTAGTTGGGATTCGCTGTAATTCATGAATGATAAATCCTGCAAGGGTATCAAAGTCTTGGTCGCCTTCCATCATCCATTCCGTTTTATCAAAATGGCTCAAGAAATCATAAAAAGGGATTTGAGCATCTACCAAGAAAGAACCATCGGCCCTTTCTACAATATCAAATGATTCGTCTTCCTGTTGTGGAATATCACCAACAATGGCTTCTAAGATATCATTGAGTGTAATCATCCCCAAGATAGAACCATATTCATCTACTATAAAACAATGGTGAATCTTTGTTTGCTTAAATTGTTCCAAAACCTGATAAGCTGTATTATTCTCTGGAACATACATGGCAGGTTTCATAATCTGCTGAACCCCTGTATTATCAGCTACTACAATAAAGTCTTTGATAGCAACTACCCCAATAATCCTATCAATTTCACCATCACAAACAGGATACACAGAATGCACCACTTCTTGCATCATGGACTTGATTTCTGACACAGATTTGTTTTGGTCAATCCATACTATATCACTTCTATGTGTCATTAAAGAAGTAATATTTCTATCGCCTAAATGAAATACGCGTTCAATAATTTCTTGTTCTGCTTCATCAATGGCACCGTGTTC
>CAIZMD010000142.1 GCA_903933995.1 uncultured Bacteroidota bacterium | reverse complement strand
ATCTTCTCCTTTCATTTGAGCATGAAAAAAGCCATTGGCACTTCCCTACTCATCATTGCTTTAAATGCGCTTTTTGGATTTGCTTCCGATTTGTCACAATATGAGATTCACTGGCAATTATTATTAACCCTTACTGCCATTGCCGTTGCAGGCACATTTGTGGGCAATTTATTGGGCTTAAAGATTCCCGGAGAAAAACTCAAAAAAGGGTTTGGCATTTTTGTCTTGCTTGCGGGATGTTATATTATTCTGCACGAGTTGTTTCTCAAATAAGCCCACACAATTGACTTAAAGTTGTCAATCTCTGAATTATTCCCTTCATTCATCCCTTTTTCAAAACTGACAATTATCATAGTACAATCCATGTTGAAACTGCAATTTTGAGCCATCAAAACAAAGATCATGATTGTAGAACAAATCTATACCGGATGCCTAGCACAGGGTGCTTATTATATTGAAAGCAATGGTGAAGCTGTAGTGATTGACCCGCTACGCGATATTGATAATTATGTATCCAAAGCAGCAACAAACAAGGCCAAGATTAAATATGTTTTTGAGACCCATTTTCACGCAGACTTTGTGTCTGGTCATATGGACCTTGCCAAAGCCACAGGCGCTGAAATTATATATGGACCAACTGCGGTACCAGGCTTTACAGCTACCGTTGCAATAGATGGCCAAGTGTTTCAGGTAGGTGAACTTTTTTTTGAAGTCTTGCATACCCCAGGACATACCATGGAAAGTTGTTGTTATTTAATGAAAGACGCTGCTGGTAAGCAATTGGGACTATTTTCCGGAGACACTTTGTTTATAGGCGATGTAGGTAGACCTGACTTAGCACAACAAGCGGCGCACAAAACTTTAGAAGATCTTGCAGGATTGTTATTTGATTCATTGCGTAATAAAATCATGCCATTAAATGATGACCTGATTGTTTATCCTGCACATGGCGCGGGTAGTGCTTGTGGCAAAAAAATGAGTGCAGAAACCACTGATTCTTTGGGTCATCAAAAAGCAAGCAATTATGCACTGCGTGCAACTATGACAAGAGAAGAATTTATTCAAGAAGTCACCAATGGATTAGTAGCTCCCCCCGGCTATTTTCCTTTAAACGTGGCATTGAACAAACAAGGTTATGAAGACATTCATGCAGTATTAGACCGTGGCACCAAGGCCCTTAGTGCCAATGCCTTTGAAGCAGCTGCAGATGAAACAGAAGCCATTATTATTGATACCCGATCTGCCGCGGAATTTGCCAAAGGCTTTATACCTAACAGTTATAATATTGGCATTGATGGATCCTTTGCCGTTTGGGTGGGTGCTATTATCAAAGACGTAAAACAACCCCTACTCATAGTTGCAGAAGAAGGCAGGGCAGCGGAAGTAGTTACAAGATTAGCACGTGTTGGTTTTGATCATGCCATTGGTTATTTAAAAGGTGGATTTGAAGCATGGAAACAGGCCAAGAAAGACTTTGATATTGCGGTTAGTATGGATGGGAATAGACTGGCTGAGATGTACAAACAGGACCCCAATATTGTTTTGTTAGACGTTCGTAAGAAAAGTGAATATGATAGTGAACATATTGTTGGCGCCATTAATGCACCATTAGACTTTGTAGACGAAACCATTGCCCAATTAGACCATCAGCAAACTATTTATGTGCATTGTGCTGGCGGATACAGGAGTATGGCTTTTGTTTCCATTATGCAATCCAAAGGGTATCATAACCTGATCAATTGCAGTACCGGATTCAAGGGGCTCAAAGAAACAGGCGCTTTTCCAGTTACTGAATTTGTTTGCCAGAACACCCAACTATAGGTCATTTCTACTATTTTTGTGGACTAAAGAACCCACATGATAGATTGGTTGAAACAGCCTTGGCCATGGTATGTAGCAGGCCCCTTAATTGGTCTTACCGTACCTACCCTTTTGTTAATAGGCAATAAACGCTTTGGCATTAGCAGTTCCCTGCGCCATATTTGTGCGGCCTGTTTGCCCGCCAAGATTCCCTATTTTCAATACGATTGGAAAAAAGAAATCTGGAACCTGTTTTTTGTATTTGGCATTTTTCTAGGTGGCATTATTGCCGTGCAACTCTTGGCCAATCCCCTACCCGTTGCCGTAAATCCTGCCCTAGCAGCAGAATTAAAAACCTATGGCATAACTAACTATGATTCCTTAATCCCAATAGAAATTTTTAATTGGCCAGCACTTATGCACCCCAAGGGCTTGATCCTGATGGTGGTGGGCGGATTCCTAGTAGGTTTTGGAACTCGTTATGCAGGTGGTTGCACTTCTGGTCATGCCATTACTGGACTGAGCAATTTGCAATGGACATCGTTAGTTGCCACAATCTGTTTTATGGTAGGTGGTTTTATCATGGCCAATTTAATTTTACCCATTATTCTTCTTCCCAAACATGGGTATCTCAATAACCTTGTCAAGCAATGGTAATATTTCTGTATCCACTCCACTAACCTCATTACCAAGGAATAATGCAACACCTGGAGCTAACGTTAT
>CAIZMD010000141.1 GCA_903933995.1 uncultured Bacteroidota bacterium | reverse complement strand
TGACATCGGGAGGAAGGTTCTTGGTGGCCAATTTGGGATCATCACCAAAAAAGCGTTTTCCGTCTACCAAAATCCTTTGAACTGCTTCGCCCTGAGATTTGATACCACCATCCTTATCTACTTCAATACCTGGTAATTTCTTTAACAAATCTTCTGCTACAGCATTGGGTTTGGTCTTGAAACTAGAGGCATTAAATTCTACAGTGTCTTTTTTAATTTGGATAGGTGATTGCGTAACCGTCACATTACCAAGGTCATTGGCCATTTGTCTGAGATAGATATTGCCCAAATTGATCTCAGTATTGGTCTTGCTGGGGCTGATTTTCTTGCTGTAGGGCTCATAACTCTGAAAACCTACTTGAAAAATCAGGTCTTCAAAGGGTAGGTTTTTTAGTTCAAAACTACCATCGGCCTTGGCCAAACCAAAAACAATCAAAGTGCTGTCTTTGGCATCAATGATGGTGACTGTGGCGTCTTTTAAAATCTGCTTGCCTACAGAGTCTATTAATTTACCTTTTACTACAGCACTGGTTTGGGCATTGGCCCCCAGGGTTAGTAAAAAGCCGAGAATCAGTAATGGTAATTTGCGCATGGGATATTTTTACAATACAAAACTAACGTGGGATTTCAGTTAATGAGACTAAACTCATTTAACGGCAAGCTAGCGGGATAGTTGGGATAGGGGGTCAAATAATCGGTGAACGGAAGAATGGGATAGGCGGGAAACGTATAAAGACCAAAATGCTTTAAATTTGTGTTTAATCAATTTTTAACCAAAAAAATTTCCATGCGTACCAACTTCGCGATTGCAACCATTTTGGCACTGACCTTTACTGCCTGTGATTCTAGTCAACCTAAAGAAACTACTCCAGCTCCAGCTGCAACTGCTATCATGCCAGTAGATTCTACCAAATCTTATGATATTGCATTGGTTAACAACAAGAAAGATCCAGCCTGTGGAATGCCAGTTACAGCAGGTATTGCCGATACAGCGCATTACAAAGACAAAGTGTTGGGTTTCTGTGGAACAGAATGTAAAAACGAATTCAATAAAAATCCGGAAGCCTTGATTGCAGCTGCTGAAATAAAATAACTAAATCTCAAGTATATGAAAGCCCCAAAAATGATGTTACTAGTATTGCTTTGTTCTTTTGGACTAGCAGTTAGTGCCCAAGAAAAAACCACTTGGAAAGAACAAGAACAGTTTCATGGTATCATGAGCAAAACTTTTCACCCTTCTGAAGAAGGGAATTTCAAGCCATTAAAAGAAAAGTCAGACAGTTTAGTCATTGTTGCAAAACAATGGAAGGCTGCCAAAATTCCTGCGGGATATAAACCCAAAGAAACGGCTGAATCAATTGCTAAATTGTTGAAACAGTGTGAAACCGTTAATGCTGCAGTTAAGTCTAACAAGGATGAGAAAACCCTTGGTAGCCTAATGTTTGAAGCACACGAAACCTTCCACTATATTGTTGGAGAATGCAAGACGCATGACTAATCAGATCCTACAATAAAAAAAACCGTCTAGCATCACTAGACGGTTTTTTATTGCTCCTTGGATTATTTTAGGAAAGTATATGACCCCCAATAACTATCGTAATCTGCTTTATTAGTGGCTTTGTGTAGTTCCATTTTTACAAGAGAAATCATCCATTCGCCTTTTGAACTGATGGGAATTTTAGCATAACCTTTTGCGTTTGTTTTGTAAAAAGCCTTCACCAATAATTTCCCATCCTTTTTGCACCAAGACCTTAATTGATAATGAACCAAGGCTTTCCCCATAAAGGATACAAAGACTTCTAAACTATCAGTGACTTTAACTGCGTATGGATTTTGTTGGGGAATAATTTCTAATGGCATTCCCGTATTGATTTTATAGCTGGTATCTCGAATGCCATCTACTATAAGTAATGATTTGGCACATCGCTGATAAAATTCTCTTGACCTTTTGTTCTCCAAGCCATTCTTTTTACGATGTTCCACTATATTCATCATCCCGTCTTCCAATAAGTAGGTTTTGAATAGAGTAGGATCTAACTCAATATAGCTAGGTATGGAACGCAGCGCAATTAAATGATTGCCCTTCTCTGAAATCTGCATCCTAATAGAGAGACTATCTTTCTCTTTAAAAGCAGGGGTAATGTCTTTTTTAGTAGAGAGATGGTATTGAAAAACTTGTAAAGTTCTTTCTTTACGCTTGGCCCAAATGGTTTCTTTAAAATCCTCCCCGGCATAACAATTAAACCCAAAAGTCTCATTTTGCTTAAGCAGATATTTACTTGGAGCCATCCAGAATTCATGGGCTATGACCATGCTACTAATCATTAGGGTCAGTAGGAGTAGTAGTTTCTTTGAAAGGTGCATAAAGTTGAATTTAACTAAACAGGTATTCCACGTCTTCTTTAGTCAAGGTCTTCACAAATCCTTCATCATCGGTTATCAGATCCTTGGCCAAATTTCGTTTGCGCTCCTGTAATTTAAGAATCTTATCTTCTACGGTATCCGTACAGATCATTCTATAAGCAAAAATATTCTTGGTTTGTCCAATCCGGTGTGTACGGTCAATAGCCTGTTGTTCTACAGCAGGGTTCCACCAAGGATCAACTATATATACATAATCCGCAGCGGTTAGGTTAAGACCCACACCTCCTGCTTTCAGCGATATCAAGAACACCCTACAAGAGTCTTCATTTTGAAAACGTTGAATAGCAGCTTCGCGTTCATTAATGGTGCTGCTTCCGTCAAAGTATTCAAAGTCAACTTCCAATTCACGCATTTTGTCTTTGATAAGAGACAACATACCTAAGAATTGGGAGAAGATTAAGGCCTTGTGGTTACTGATATTTTCAGTGATTTCTCTTCCTATTTCTTCTAGTTTAACAGACACATTTGGAAACCTTTCTGCCTCTTTAACAATGGCTGGACTATCACAGATTTGACGAAGTTTCATCAAACCTTGCAAGATGGTTAATTGTGATTTCTGAATGCCTTGGTTTTCTACTACGCCAAGAATCTTATCACGATAGTCATTTCTGTAGGCGTCATAAATTTTTCTTTGTTCATCACCCATTTCACAGAACAAGACCATTTCTTGTTTTTCTGGTAAGTCCTTGGCTACTTGTTCCTTGGTTCTTCTTAGAATAAAGGGGTAGAGTAGTTTTCTAAGATGGTCTTTCTGTTCCTTCTCTCCAAATTTGTCAATGGGCATGGAGAATTCGTGCTTAAAGAATTCTACACTACCCAGCATGCCTGGGTTTAAGAAATTCATCTGAGCAAATATGTCAAATGTATTATTCTGTAATGGCGTACCACTCAAACATAACCTATTTTTAGCACGCAATAATCCTGCTGCCTTGGTTACTTTGCTTGAAGGGTTTTTGATGGCCTGACTCTCATCCAAAATCACATAATCAAAAGCCACATCTACAAAT
>CAIZMD010000140.1 GCA_903933995.1 uncultured Bacteroidota bacterium | reverse complement strand
AAGGAAGCAGCCAAACATTTTAATGAGCAGATCAAGTTAGAGTTTGGTGAATTGGCCCAGCAGATCATGGAAGCCAATTCCAAAAAGTTTACGCAACAAAATCAAGAACAAATAGGCCAGATTCTGCAACCCCTTAAGACAGAGCTCGGCGATTTTAAAAAAAAAGTGGAAGAAACCTACGACAAGGAATCCAAGGAGCGGTTCACCCTTGGTAGAGAAATTGATCGCTTAGTTCAAATGAGCTTGCAGGTTAGCACAGAAGCCAATAACCTAACTACTGCATTAAAAGGGAGCAATAAATTGCAAGGTAATTGGGGAGAGATGATTTTGGAATCCATTCTAGAACATAGTGGACTGGTAAAGGGTAGGGAATACTTGGTGCAAGAATTTATCAAAGACCAAGCAGGCAATATTATTAAAGATGAAAATGGGAAGGGCCTGCAGCCCGATGTTACCATCTTTTATCCTGATCAAAGAAAGCTCATCATTGATTCAAAAGTAAGTTTGGTGGCCTGGGATGAATACAGTTCTGAAACAGACCCTAGTTTACAAGAAGCAGCTTTAAAACGTCATATTGCCAGTATTCGGGCCCATATGGATGGCTTGAGTAGAAAAAATTACCCTAAATATGCCCAAGCACTGGATTATGTGCTCTTGTTTATACCCATTGAACCCGCTTTTTTAGAAGCGGTTAAAAAAGATACCCAGCTTTGGAAGAATGCCTATGACAAAAAAATCATGCTGGTTAGCCCCACCAATTTGCTGGCCGTCTTAAAAATCATTGCCGATATCTGGAAAGTGACCCAGCAAACCAATAATGCCGTTGAAATTGCAGAAAGAGCAGGATTGCTCTATGATAAATTTGTGCTGTTTTTAGAAAACCTAGAAATAGTAGGTAAAAAAATGGCAGAAGCACAAACAGGTTATGAAGCAGCCATGAAACAATTGGGAACAGGAAGGGGCAATTTGATTGGGAAAGTGGAAGAACTCAAAAAAATGGGTGCTGCAGCTAGCAAACAAATTCCAGATAAAATGTTATATCATTTGAAGGATGAGTAACATTATTATTCAACAGAACGCTGTTTCTTTAATATAATTTTAATTATATTTGGTAAGTCCTTCCTCATTAAATCTTCCCCATGCTTGTTTACCAATCAGTGGAATCAGCAGCTTTATTACATGGGGCGTCTTGTGCCTTAGTATATGGTGAAGATTCACTGACCTATGAGCAATTAATGAACAAGGTTGACAACCTGTCAAAAGCCATTCTAGAACAGGCCAATCAAGAAGCTTATATTGGTATCAGTGCTACAAGATCCTTAGAAATGGTAGTGGGTGTATTGGCCATACTTAAGGCAAGAAAAGCCTATGTACCATTAGATACAAAATATCCCAAACTCAGGCTAGATCAATTGATACAAGATTCTGGAATCAAGTTTTGTATTAGCAAAGAAGTAGAATCCAATTTGTTTCAAGAACTAGGGTTAAACAGCATTGTTTCAGATAAAACCTATGAACTGCCCAATAGATTAATACCTTTTATTAATCCAGCAGTTTGTGTCCTTTACACCTCGGGATCAACTGGGGTTCCTAAAGGAGTTTGTTTGCCACAACAGGGGTTATTAAACCAGGTAAATTGGCAAATTCAAAACGGTTTTGCCAAACCAGGTGTAAGAACCTTACAGTATTGTCATTTGAGTTTTGACGCAGCATTTCAAGAAATCTTTGTTCCATTATCAACAGGAGGCACATTACATATAGTAGACGATAATCATCGACTAAATGCAGGGAATCTTTTAAAATATATTAACGAGCAAAAGATTAATCGGTTATTTCTACCCTATGCCATGGTGCAGATGCTGGCAGAAACTGCAGCCACTTATGAACTCTATCCAGCGTCTATTAAGGAAATAATCACTGGTGGAGAACTGCTGAGAATTACGCCACAGATAGCCCATTTTTTTGGCGTACTAAAAGACACTACGCTGATGAATGTGTATGGTCCAACCGAAGCCAGTGTTTGGGTCACAGAATTAAAATTAAAGGGCGATGCTTTTCACTGGCCAGCCATTCCTTCTATTGGCAAACCTATTGGAAAGATTCAATTATATATAGTAGACGCACATTTAAACGAAGTAGCGGAAGGTTCACCCGGTGAAATTTTAATTGAAGGAGAATGTTTGGCATTGGAATATTTGAACAAACCCAAAGAAACCAATGAAAGATTTATCAAGTGGGTGCATCCCTATAAAGGACCATTAAGGGTTTATCGCTCGGGCGATTTAGCCAGTCTTAATCCAGATGGTAGTTTACAATTCTTGGGAAGAATGGATGGTCAGGTAAAGATTCGTGGAGGTAACCGTGTTGAATTAGGCGAGATTGAAGTGGTCATCAGCAATATCAAAGGCGTTAGACAGGTAGAAGTGATGGTTAGGGAAGACTATACCAACCAGAAAAGAATTGTGGCCTATATAATTCCAACAGATAAATACTTAACTGTAGACAAGATTAAGGAAGAAGTAAAAAGTCAGTTGCCTGATTATATGATTCCATCAGCATTTGTGATGATGGATTTCTTTCCCTACACCGTCAGTGGTAAAGTTGACAGAAATGCATTACCTATTCCAGAAGTCAGTAGTACTAAAGTAGATGCATCATTTATGGCTCCCACATCTGAAATGGAATTGTACCTAACCGGTTTGTGGCAAGACTTATTGCGTTTGGATAGTATTGGTATTAAGGATGATTTT
>CAIZMD010000139.1 GCA_903933995.1 uncultured Bacteroidota bacterium | reverse complement strand
GCCGATTTGATTTGCGTAATCCCCTGTGGCGTAATCTCCAATCCTCCAAAACCCATCAACAAACTCTGTACAATTCCACCAGCGCCTGTAGCAAAATAAGGATTGGTTCCACCCTTGGTTTCTGCAATTACCCTAAATGGCGGATTGAGGTTGGGTACATATGCGTCTTGGAAAAAATGATAAGCCTTGGCCCCATCGCCTAAACGGGCATATAAAAGGGTAAAAATGGCCTGTGTCATAGCTGGTGTGCCTTCATTTGGCACCCTAGTGGAATAGTATTCCAAGTCTTTTTTAATGGCAGCAGCACCTGATACTTCTTTTAGCGGATAAGACAACAAATTTACATCGGCCTGTTTAATGCCCTCACCCTGATAGGTTGCGTGTTCTTTGGTAACCCCATCAGCAAATTTTAAAATAGGAATATTGGTAGCTACTTCTGCCCAATCAGGATCCGCTTTGAGACCTAGAAGTTTGGCAGCCAACGCTGCATTATTCAAACAGGCTTTTGCGGCAGCATTGGTCCATGCATTATTGTCTACGTTTTCTGCCCACTCATCTGCAGCAACCACATTTTTGATATCGTATTTTCCAGGCCCATTCCGCTCTACCCTACTAGCCCAAAAATCAGCCGTCTCTTTCATGATGGGCCAACCCTTTTCTTTTAACCAATCAAGGTCTTGGGTAACACAATAATAATTCCAAGCAGCTAGTCCAACACATGCCGTGATATGGTGTTCAAAGGGACCACTCAAAGCCCATACTGGCGTTTCTTCCACTCCTGTTGCAGCAGATTCCCAAGGAAACATGGCGCCTTTGTATCCGTGATTAAAGGCATTTTTTCTGGCGGCGTCTAAACGCTGAAACCTATATTCCATCATACTCTTAGCCATTTCTGGCTGTAGTACTAAATAAGAAGGATACATCCAAAGTTCCGTATCCCAAAACACGTGGCCATTATAACCCAAACCACTTAGCCCCATGGGCGATGGACTCAGAGCAGTACCCGGTCTAGAAAAGGAATATAAGTGATACAACATGCTATGAATATCCTGTTGAGACTGCTCATCACCTTCAATTTGAATATCAGATTTCCAAAGTTCATCCCATGCTTTGTTGTGAAAATTGATCAGTCTTTCTCTTCCTTCTAGTCTGGCAAAAATGGTCATGCGCTCTGCTTCATTCAAGGGGTCATCATGATGCGCCGATGTAATGGAGGAACCAGCAACCGAATACCGATAGGTTTCTCCCGCCTTAATCTTGCGCGTAAATTTCATCAAGTGCATATTATTGTCCCACATTTCATGAATGACCCTTGGTTCAGATCCATGAGCTTCGCTAAAGAGGAAAGTATTACTAGCACACATGAGTAATTTACCCGTTGGGCTCTTGGCTGAAGAAGTTAGTAGGCTAAGCACTACGTGTGGCCGATCAATTTCATTGTAATAATTCTGAACGTCTTTAAGCGCATCAGGGGCTTCCATCACAGAAGCACTATTGATATTGATGTCTTTTTTGGCCGTAATACTAATATCCATCAATACTGTAAAAGGTAATTGACGCAAGGAATAATAAGTATAACTAATGGTGGCTTTGTCTGCGTAGTCAAAACTGGTAGTAAAACTAGCATGATGCATGTCTAGTTCCTGTTGCATGTTTTTAGCATCGGCCCCGCCAATTCTTTTGCCATCAATATCTAGTTGCATATTGAGCAAATTAAAACTGCGCAAAAAATTGCTCACCCTTCCCCTACCATATTGGTCATAAGCTCCGGCCAATACCACGTCTTTAACTTTAAAGGGTTCTGGAGAAGAAACAATCCCAATCATTCCATTGGCTACGGTAACACCATAATAGTTGGAAGGATCCCATTTGTATGCTTTGATTTTCCAACTATCGGGTTTGGTTTGAGAATGGGCAGACATGCCCATAGAAATCATTAGTGTAAACAATAGGATTCGCATATGGCAGGTTCTAGAAGACCAAATTACTCAATTCCCCATGATCCAACTATATTGTATTTCCACCGCAAAGGTTTGCAGTTCACAAATCAAATTTTTAACTGATTTCTTCCCTAATTTGCATGGCGCTAATAAACCTATATGAAAAAAATACTGATTGCCATTTTGTTGCTTCTATTGGCTGGTCTAATAGCTATCTATGTTTTAATCCCTTCCAATATTAAAGTTTCAAAAGTATTGGCCGTTAACTGTTCCATTAATGCGGGCACTCGCTTTATCATGGATACTTCCCAATGGACCAAATGGTGGCCTACCCAAGATACCAACCAACAACTTGACCATCAAAAGCTTGAATGGAAGCAGGCAAGCCATCATGCAGACAAAGCACTCTTTAATGGCATTGGCATTCAAACAAATTTTAAAGAACAAAGTATCCAGGGTGAACTCATTTTTGCCCAACTGGGTTTAGACAGCATGGCCGTTTTTTGGAATTATCAATTGGTCAGTGGCTGGAATCCGATTAATCGGGTAACGGATTATTTATTCATGAAAGAGCTAAAAGAAGTGATTGCAGATCCGTTAAAAGATTTACAAGCTTTTTTGGAATCAAAAGAAAAGGTTTATGGGATGCAAATAGTCCAAGACTTTGTCAAGGATACCATTTTGGTGAGT
>CAIZMD010000138.1 GCA_903933995.1 uncultured Bacteroidota bacterium | reverse complement strand
TTACCTTATCTAATGGGGAGGGTGTTTTAGATTTTATGTATGAAGGACCAATTGAAAAAATTAGTCAAAGCAACGCAAGTATCAAAGGTTTGATTACATTAAAAAATGGCACCATTACCTTAAGCGGATCCAAAGCAGCACTAACGAATTGTGCAACAGTTTTAAAAATAGACAACACAGATATTTATTTAGATACACTTACCTGTAGTGTTGCAGGACACCCCATTACCGTATCGGCGAGAGCCAAAAACGTGGTGGCCTTAGTAGGAGAGAATCCTAACGGTTTGGAATTAGATTTAAAAGTATCAGCACCCATTATTAACATCAATCAACTAAGTAGTGTAGTCTCAAGAAAGTTTCCTGTTAAAAAGCAAAAAAGCAAAAAACACAAAGGGGGGCTAGGAACTACTATACAACGCTTAGAACATTTATTGTCAAATGGCCGCATGAATATAAAAGTTAATGCGGGTAAAATCAAGTACAAAGAATTTGAAGCCAATAACCTAAAAGCTGAAATGGAAGTGGACGAAGTATCATGGAGATTAAAGAAAACTTCTTTGGTACACGGAAAAGGAAATATTGCAGTGAGCGCAACGGTAAGAGAAACCAGGCCAAATATTTTTACACTGAATTCAGATATTGAAATGAATAATGTAGAGGCCGATAGAGTCTGGCGTGAATTTGACAATTTTGGTATGTCATCTCCTACACATAAAAATATCAAAGGTCTTCTTAGTTTAAAAAGTAATGTTACATTAAACATGAAACATACTGGGGAGTTTGATATGAACAGTCTTAATGGCAAAGCAACCTTCTCTATCAAAAACGGAGCCCTCATTAATTTTGAACCACTTACTAATATTAAAACTTTTCTTTTCAAAAACAGAGATTTGTCAGATGTTCGTTTTGCAGAAATTAAAGACGATATCAATTTCCAAAAAGGATTAATCACCATTAACAGAATGGAAATAAATTCTTCTGTTTTGTCCTTATACGTAGAGGGCACACACTCTAAAAAAGAAACAGATATTAGCATACAGGTTCCTTTGAGTAATTTAAAAAACAGGGATAAAGATTATAAACCCGAAAACACGGGATCGGGGAAAAGTGGGGGCATGAGTGTTTTTGTAAGAGCCAAGACCGATGAAACTGGAAATATCAAAATCAAATATGATCCATTTAAACGTTTCAGAAAATCGGACAAAAAAGAACCAGAAAAACCTAAAAAGTCTTAAGGCCGGTTTTTTGTTCCCAACTCTGTTCTTTGTGATCAGTGTTTCCTGGATCATGAGTTCTTGCAAGGAAAATCCCTCATCTGCTAACAATGGATATTATGATGCTGTGGATACAGGTGTTCAGTACGCTGGTATTAAAATGATTCCAATTGAAACACCCGTTGGAACTTTTAAAGTTTGGACCAAGCGCATTGGCAATAATCCCACCACTAAAATCTTACTCTTACATGGTGGACCTGCCATGACCCATGAATACATGGAATGTTTTGAAAGCTTCTTACCCAAAGAAGGTTTTGAAATGATTGAGTATGACCAATTGGGTTCTTATTATAGTGACCAACCAACCGATAGCAGTTTATGGGTCACCGAGCGTTTTGTAGAAGAAGTAGAACAGGTTAGAAAAGCCCTGAAACTGGATAAGGATAATTTCTACTTACTGGGCAATTCTTGGGGCGGTATCCTAGCCATGGAATACGCTCTCAGGTACCAGCAAAACTTAAAGGGCTTGTTGATTTGTAATATGATGGCCAGTATTCCTGACTATGCGGCTTATAACCTAGTCTTAAGAAAACAAATGCGTCCAAGCTTGGTAGATAGTTTGGTGGCTTATGAAAACAAGGGTCAGTTTAAAGATCCTGTTTATGTTCAGCTAGTGAATGATGAATATTACAACAAGCACTTATGCCGTCTTCCTGAATTGCCAGATCCAGTTGCCCGTGCATTTAAGCACCTCAACGAATCTATCTATGTAATGATGCAAGGTCCTAGTGAATTTAAAGTAGGTGGTAGACTAATCAATTGGGACATTAAAAAAGACCTTCCTAAAATTACTGTGCCTACCTTAATGGTGGGAGCCAAGTATGATACTATGGATCCTGAACATATGGAGTGGATGAGTAAACAGGTCAAAAACGGTTCTTATCTCTACTGTCCCAATGGTTCACACCTATCAATGTGGGATGATCAAAAAATATATATGTCTGGAGTAATCGATTTTATTAAAAAAACAAATGCTGCTTCTACCAAATAGAGGTGTTTAAACCGCATTCAACCATTCATCATTATTTAAAAACCCTGTTTCGCCTACTAACGCATTAATTACTACATTTAAGAACTTCCAAAACAAAAACACATGAGAAAACTAAAACTGTTGTTTTCTGGGTTACTGTTTGCGTCATTGCTACAGGCTCAGGAAAGCTTTCCGGTTAACGGCGTTGCCGATAAACGAGACGGCTGTTATGCATTTACCAATGCAACCATTGTAAAAGATGCCCAAACTACAATTACCAATGCAACATTGGTGATTAGAGACGGGAAAATTCTAGCACTGGGTGCTGGTGTGGCTATTCCAAAAGATGCCACCGTGGTTGATTGTAAAAACAAGTATATCTATCCTTCCTTTATAGATATCTATAGTGATTATGGCATAACTGCTGCACAAAGAGCTCCAGGTGGTTTCAACTTTGGTGGTCCTGCTCAGTTAACCAGCAACACCAAGGGTGCTTATGGTTGGAACCAAGCGGTTCACCCAGAAGTAGACGCGGTAAAACAATTTGTTGTAGACGATAGTAAAGCCAAGGGTTTGAGAGATCTTGGTTTTGGTACCGTATTAACCCACGTAAAAGATGGGATTGCTCGTGGAACAGGTGCCGTTGTTTCTTTGGCCAATGAAAAAGAAAATATGGTGATCCTGAAAGAAAAGGCATCGGCCCACTATTCTTTGAGTAAAGGAACATCTAGCCAAACATATCCTGGAAGCATCATGGGTTCCATCGCGCTTCTGCGCCAAACCTATTTGGATGCTCAGTGGTACAAAAACAAACCAGCTAAAGAAGGTGTGAACTTAAGTTTACAAGCATGGAACGATAATCAAACCTTACCTCAGTTTTTTGAAGCTGAAGACAAATGGAACGATGTTCGCGCCGATAGAATTGGTGATGAATTTGGTGTACAATATATTATCAAAGGCGGTGGTAATGAATACCAACGCGTAAAAGAAATTGCTGCAACAAAAGCTACCTATGTGATTGGTTTGAATTTTCCTCAAGCCATGGACGTAGAAGATCCCAATGATGCACGTGCAGTTTCTTTAGGCGATATGAAGCATTGGGAATTAGCCCCTAGCAATCCTGCTGCTTTAGAAAAGGGCAATATTCCATTCTGCTTAACCGTATCTGATTTGCGTGATCAAAAATCCTTTTTGACCAATTTGCGCAAAGCCATTGACATGGGTTTAACAGAAACAAAAGCATTAGAAGCTTTGACAAAAACGCCTGCAACTTTATTAGGTGTATATGACAAAGTGGGTAGTTTGGAAACTGGTAAAAACGCCAATTTCATTATAACTTCTGGACCTGTATTTGCAGCTACAACCAATATTTTACATAACTGGGTTGCTGGTGAAAAATACGCAGTGAAAGAAGATGCTTGGTCTGAAGTAAAAGGCAATTATACCTTAACCATTAACACAGTAGCAGGTCCAGTAAAATATGCATTGGATGTAAAAAATGCTAGTACTGCTAACGTAATTGGAAAAGATACTTTAACCGGTAGATTTACACATGATGGTAAAATGGTAAAATTAAGTTTCTCTCCTGTTGCTGCTAGAAGACCACAAGCACCTGCTGGTGGTGGAGCACCGGGTGCTGGCGGATTTGGCGGTGGTAGAGGTGGATTTGGTGGCGGCGCTGCTGCAACACAATACAGATTAAGTGGCGTTTCAAATGGTAACTATTGGAGTGGTACTGGTGAAGATACTGCTGGTAATAAATTAACATGGTCTGCTAAATTAGACAGCGTTTATTTAGCTGCTAATACTGATTCTACCCAAAGAAGAAGAATGGGTAACCAACGTTTGGCAAAAGTAACTTTTCCTTTTGACGGATATGGTTGGGAAGAAGCGCCAAAACAAGAAAGCATCTTAATTAAAAATGCAACTGTTTGGACCAACGAAAAAGAAGGCAAACTAGAAAATACAGACGTCTTATTAAAAGACGGGAAAATTGCCAAAGTTGGTAAAAGCATTTCTGCTGATGGTGCTAAAGTAATTGATGGTACTGGTAAACACGTTACTGCAGGTATCATTGATGAACACTCACATATTGCAGCTGCTTCTATTAATGAAGGTGGTCAGTCTGTTACATCTGAAGTACGTATTGCTGATAACTTAAATCCTGAAGACATTAATATCTATAGGCAGTTAAGTGGTGGTGTTACTTCTTCTCATATTCTTCATGGTTCTGCCAATACCATTGGTGGTCAAACACAATTGATCAAATTGCGTTGGGGTGCTAATGATGAAGATTTGAAATTCAAAGGCTCTGATGGTTTTATCAAATTTGCCTTGGGTGAAAACGTAAAACGTTCTTCTTCAACACAGGGTAATAACCGTTTCCCTGATACCAGGATGGGTGTTGCTGAAGTATTGAATGATGCTTTTGCTCGTGCTAAAGATTATGAAAAAGCCATTAAACTTGATCCTAAAACAAGAAGGGATTTAGAGTTAGATGCCTTAGTAGAAATCCTAAATAAGAAACGTTTTATCACTTGTCACTCTTATGTACAAAGTGAAATCACTGCTGCATTACGTGTAGGTGATAAATATGGTGTAACCTTTAACACATTCACACATATTCTAGAAGGATACAAAGTAGCAGACAAAATGAAAGTGCATGGTGCAAGTGCATCTACCTTCTCTGATTGGTATTATTACAAAGTAGAAGTAACAGATGCCATTGCTTACAACGCAGCGATTATGCAGAAAGTTGGTTTGAATGTTTGTATCAATTCTGATGACGCAGAAATGGCGCGTAGATTAAATCAGGAAGCTGGTAAGATTGTACGCTATGGTGGTGTTTCAGAAGAAGAAGCTTTGAAGATGGTGACTTTGAATCCTGCAAAAGCCTTACACGTAGACAATAAAGTAGGTAGCATTAAAGTGGGTAAAGACGCAGACATTGTTGTTTGGAGTGATAATCCTTTGAGCATCTATGCTAAGTCTGAAAAAACCATTGTTGATGGTATTGTTTATTGGGATCGTGAAAAAGACTTAGAACAACGCAAGAAAATTCAAGCAGAAAGATTCCGCTTGACTCAGAAAATGATTGGTGAAAAAAGAACTGGTGGTCCTGGTGCTGTTAGACCAGCAGAACCAAGCTGGCAGATTCTGTTAAGCTGTGGCGATCATGAACACGAAGACGGTTTGTACACTGTTGAATTGCACGAAGGTGAATCTAAGGACAAATAAAACTACCAACATGAAAAGATTATTCTATACTATATCAAGCTTAGTCCTGCTTTGTGCAAGCGCCCAAGCGCAGGAATCGGTTTACCCCGCAAAAGAATACAAGGGTAAATTATATATTACCAATGGAACGGTGCACGTAGGAAACGGAACCGTTATGGAAAACGCCACTGTTGAAGTAAACAATGGCAAAATTGTAAAAGTAGGAACAGGGATTGCTGTACCTGCTGATGACGTTAAAGTCTTTGATGCAAAAGGCAAACACGTATATCCAGGTTTGATTTTACCAAACTCTGATTTAGGTCTAACTGAAATTGGGTCAGGTGTTAGAGCTAGTAATGACGTTTCTGAAATTGGTGATTTTAATACCAACGTAAGATCCATTACTGCATACAATGCAGACTCAAGGGTCATCAATATCTTAAAGGGAAATGGCATTTTATTAACCAGTGTTGCTCCAGAAGGTGGTATTATTTCTGGATCTTCTTCAGTGGTGCAATTAGATGCTTGGAACTGGGAAGACGCGGCTTATAAAATGGACGCCGGTATTCACTTGACCATGCCAAGCTTTATTCAACGCTTTGGTAGAAGAGGCGGTGGATTTCCTGGAGGTTTTCCTGGATTTGGTGGTGCACCAGTTGATCCAGCTAAACAAGCTTTAGACAGAGTGGAAGCAATTAAAAACTTCTTCCGTGAAGCAAAAGCTTATTTACAAGAAAGCAGTCACGCCAATACCAATTTAAAACTGGAAGCAACAAAAGGTTTGTTTGACAAAAAACAAAAACTCTTTGTACACGGTGACCAAGTAAAACAAATGTTGATTGCGGTTGACTTTGTAAAAGAGTTTGGTTTTGAAGTGGTTATAGTAGGCGGTAGTGAAAGCTATCATATTGCTGATTTGTTGAAAGCCAATAACATAGCGGTGATCTTGGGTGAATCTCACGCACTTCCCGCTACAGAAGACGATGATATTGACCAGCCTTACAAAACACCTGCTGCTTTACAAAAAGCCGGTGTCTTGTTTGCACTGAATGACAATTCTGCCAATACCCGTTATAGAAACCTATCTTATAATGCAGGTACAGCAGTAACCTATGGTTTAACCAAGGAAGAAGCACTATCAGCTATTACTTTGAATGCGGCCAAAATTCTGGGTGTTGATGACAGAACTGGTTCATTAGAAGTGGGTAAAGACGCCAATATCATTGTAAGTGAAGGAGATATCTTAGACATGAAGAGCAGTACTATTCTTATGGCCTTTATTCAAGGAAGAAAAGTTAGCCTGGAAAATAAACAAACCCAGCTATACGATCGTTATAAGAGTAAATACGGTATTAAATAGTTCAGCAAGGAATAAAAACGGTCCAAACCCAGAAACCAATTTTTGAAAAGCCCCACATTTTGTGGGGTTTTTTATTTTGGACACTAATTTCTCTAACTTAGCC
>CAIZMD010000137.1 GCA_903933995.1 uncultured Bacteroidota bacterium | reverse complement strand
GTTTCTACTAGATCAGCACCATCGTCCTTGGTGCTAAAAGGAATCACTGTTCCATCTGTTCCATTTAACCAATGAGGAAATGCCCCATGGATTTTTTGTGCTTTATTTTTTAGAAATGATACTATGGTTTGCATTCTAGCCAGACCTTGAGCTCTGGTAATAAAATTTCTTTGAATGCCAATGGGTATGGTCATGATTCCAAAACCAGATCCGCCACTTGTTACGGTTTCAGAATTTCCATTGCTACGCTCTCGAGCCAATCCACTTACAGGATGAGCAAAATCCCAAAAATAAGCAAAGCCTTGTTTTTGAACCTTGTTCATCAGCTCATCATCTGAAAGCAAAGGGAATTTATTACTTGGATCAATAATGGTGTTGAAAGTGGTATAGGAATCAGAAGTGAGTTTAGTTGTAAGAGTGGATTGTAAAGAGGTGCTTATTTTTAAGGAATACAAACTCAATCCCTTAAGTTCTGTTACTGGACTAATTAACAAAACACTATCCTTGTTTTGATAACTAATATTGGTAGGCACCAATACTCCCAACTGATCAGTAAGGCTAATCCCATTAGCAACAGTGTTTTTATCAATTGCTGCGCTAAAGCGAATTTTTATAACAACTGTTCTACTAATCTGAACATTGCTATTACTAACCTGGGTATTGTCTAGCCATTTTTCCACTACCTGTAATGGGGATGTTGGAATTGGTGTATTTCCACCTCCACCACTAGATTGTTTGCCACAGGCAAAACAAAATAGGATCGAAACAAATAAGAACAAATGGGTATTGGGTTTGAACTGCATCATGCAATGTAAAATTTTAATTTCCTTGTTGGAAAAATAACATTTCTGCATTATTCCTTGAAAGGATTAACAGCTTTTTACCACCCGGTTGTTTAACCCATTTGGCATCTCTTATTTCTCCACTAACTAATGGAATTGTTTTCCCAGATTGGAATACACTCTTTTGAGTATTAAATGAAAATTGGGTAGGCAAAAGTGCATCATACCTTCCTTCATAAGGAATAGTACCATAAAAATTTCCAGCAGCCAAAAAGGATTTGTTTTTCTCATCTAAACCAAGAAAGCTAAACACGGGTGCTAATTGAACTTCTGCTGGTAATTCCTTTTCAATAAATCCTCCCTTACCATCATTGAGAAAACAGGTGGAGCCTAAGTTTTCTGCTTTTAGTTCAAGATAATCTTTGAAAAGGTCATAAAACATATAATCAACTGTTTTACCTGCCACTTCACCGTATTTCAAATAGGCTTTTTTCAAAACGGGTAAGGCCCGCTCTAATTCGTCTTTGGCCAAAAATGTGTACTCTTTTCTATCTTGAGTATAACACATGATTTGTTCCAAACTTCCGTTTTTATCAAAGTCTTTGACATATAATTTTAGCGGACTTTCTTTACCGCTATATAATTTGCTATTATGACCCCAATTCCCTGCTAATAGATCAATAAACCCATCTCCATTCACATCAGCTATTTCTATGTTTTGCCATAAACCCGTTGATGCAGGAATTTCGTTCAAACTGAAAACGCCCTTTTTGTTTAGGAATATTTTTACAGACATCCACTCACCAGTGACTACCAAGTCTTGCCAACCATCTTTGTCTAGATCAGCAAATCTTGCCGTGGTAACCATACCCAGTTTATCTAATGCAACTATTTTTTTAGGGGCATTGCTAAAGTAACCTTTGCCGTCATTCAATAATAAATGAGAATCTTGTGGCAGTCCATAAGATTTTGCAGCAGCTAAGCCTCCTACAAATACATCTTGATCGCCATCCTGATCAATATCTGCTACCGTTACACATGACTTATTTGATAATATTTTTGGTAATCTGTTCATTGCTTGAACCAGATTACCCTTTCCGTCATTAAGGTATAATTGATCTGCCAATGCCGGATTCTCATCTTCAAAAACATAACCTCCACTGACCACATATAAATCTAACCATCCATCATTATTTGCATCAAAAAACTGGGCATCCACTTCTTCTGTCATCCTGATTCTGTCTGTGATAGCAATATTAGTTTTTATAAATTTTCCGTTTTGATTTTGCATCATCAATACACCAGAATGCGTAGAAGCTCCACAAACATAAAAATCTTCTAAGCCGTCTTTGTTTACATCTGCAACAGCCATTTTGGGACCCCTAGTTGATTGGGCATGTGGAATTAAATACTGCACATTGTAATCAAAAAATTCATTTTCCAAGTGTTGCCAATTTACCTGCAATGGGCTTGGCACAGGAACAAATAATGGTGATTCGTTTTTGAAAAAAGATTCATACTGAAACAATCCTTTAGCAGCTTTCTTTTGAACCAACAAAGCTTTGTTAGGCTCAGGGTTTTTAATGACTTGGTATTGTTGATCAGGCCATACAATTAATACACTATCAATTTTTTTAACGCTATCTAAACCAAAATGCAGGCGGGTATCAGAAGAAGATTGGAACCCACGTGTGAGCATTAATTGCTGGTATTGCATTTTATTTGCCTGGAAAACATAGGCTTTAGCACTGATTCCAAAACTATTCAAACTATCTCCTTTAAAAGAAATAGATAAATGATTTTTTGGTGGGTGATTGTTTTTCAATATCATGGCAGGGCCATTCAGGGCATTGATCACCAAATCCAAATTGCCATCATTATCCAAATCAGCATAGGCCGATCCAGTAAAATATCCTTTTTTATTTTCAAGACCCCATGACTTGCTTTGGTCTTTGAAAGTTGATTGACCATTACCCATAAATAGGTAAGGGTGAGAACTACCATCGGGCATATTGTCAATAGCTTCTTGATCAAATTTATCTGTTAAGTCAAGCCCTTTCTTGCGCTGCATATCAGAAATATAATTAACATAGTCCATATCAACTGGACGTTTCACAATGCCGCTTGTAATGACTAAATCCTTGTTTCCATCATTATCAAAATCAGCTAAAAGTGGACTCCAACTCCAATCAGTAGCAGAAACCCCTGACTGTAATCCGGTTTCACTAAAACTAATGCCGTTTCCATTATTCTGCTGCAGCATATTTCTAGAATACTGTTTCTGAAAACCATTCATTTCTAATTTTACTTTATAGATGTCAGGGTTTTCATCACTGCCATAAGTCTTTAGAATTTTTTCATCAGAAGGCAACATGTCTACTGTTATCAAATCTAATTGACCATCATTGTTATAATCGGCAATATCATTGCCCATACTAAATCGGCTATAGTGTCTGAAATGTTTGGCACCCTCTTCTTTAAAGCTTCCATCATGTTGATTAATATAGTAGTAATCGTTTTCATGAAAATCATTACCAATATAAATATCGTCCCAACCATCATTGTTTAGATCTGCAACAGCAATACCCAAACCATATCCTAGCGCACTTTGATAAATACCCGCACTGGCAGATACATCTGTAAACTTGCCCGTGTTTTTTAGATCATTTCTATATAAACGATCACCAGAAAGGGTATCATATTTATTCCTATTACTGGTATCAATAATATTGGAATGCGGTTTGTGACTCTGATTTAAAATATAACAATCCAAATCCCCGTCACGGTCATAGTCAAAAAAAACAGACTGAGTTGTAAAACAGGAAATGTCTAAACCATATTGATTTGCTTTTTCACTAAACGTTCCATTCCCATTATTGATAAAGAGTTCGTTCCTTCCCTTTAGTCCATATTTATTACTAACAGAAGAAACATAGATATCCAATAAGCCATCTGCATTTACATCGGCCATGGTAGATCCGCTACACCAATCGGAGCTGCCTGATACGCCTGCTTTTTCGGTAATATCTTCAAATTGGAATCCCCCTTTGTTCAAATAGAGTTTGTTATTACCCTTTGTATTGGCAGTAAAATAAATGTCTGGTAATGAATCATTGTTGATATCTCCAATAGATACACCTCCCCCATTATAAAAATATAAGTAGTACAAAATGCTCAGTCCATCTTTTTCTTTTATGTCATTCCTAAAACTAATATGTGTCTGAGATACAGGTATTTCTGTAAACAGCCCCTTTTCTTTACTGCAAGAAATTAATAGGAAAATGACAGCTAGGACAGAAAAAAATTTGAAATTTTTTGATGACCACATATAGATTGTTTTAAAAAAATAAAGGGCTGATTCAATTAGCATTGATCAGCCCTTTGGGGAGAGTGAACCTGTTAATTCAAAACCAACATTTATCGCTTGCTATTGTAAAGAGCCAATACTTCAGATGCAGTCAAAGCCTTTTTATACAAACGGAACTGGTCCATAGCTCCTGTGTAGGAACTGATCCAACCATCTGTGGGCCCTTGTGCATTACCGTGTTTGTTCCAACCAGCTAAAATTAAACTGGTTGCTTTTGAAAAATCAATGGCACCTCTTGGATTACCACCATTTTTCACATCGGTTTGAGTTGCTGTCATATCTGTAACAGCAGCTCCGTCAAAATAGTAATTCATTTTAGAAGTTGCCTGGTCATAAGCATATACTATATGGTGCCAACTTCCATCAAACAAAGGTTTGTTGAAAGTACCTTCTAACCACTGATCCATTAAACCAAATTTCATGGTTGCTTTAGTAGCTGTTTGGTTTTCAACCAACACAAAAGCAGCACTATGATGCCAACCATATGAATCATCTACAACTGAAAATAAGAATTCAGTTCTTCCAGCTTGTGCCGTATTTTTTACCCAAAATGCAATAGAAAAACTAGTAGCCTTATTAAAGTCATTCATAGCTGGATAATAAAGGGCTTTCCCGTCTACGCCTTGAATACCCTTGCCGCTAACCCCATTGGTAGAACCTAGGGGATTTACAGAAGGAAAAGTAGCTTTAACACTATCTACCGCATTCATCAACACATTAGAAGTAGTACCGTCAAAAGCAGCATAAAAATTCAATGGGCCTCCAGGCGGGTTAGCATCTTTTGCATAATCAGCCAAAGCTGGTCTATCCATCTTTTGACATCCACTAATTAGTAGTGCCAAAAGGGCAACTGTTGATATGATTCGGAAATTATTTTTCATTTGTTTTATTTTAATTGATTGTGGGATTACCATTCTGGATTTTGAATCAATTTGCCACCTGATTTGTCAATGGCTGGTTGTGGAATAGGATAGTAGCGGCATTTATTGGTATAGCCTTGAGGGCCAAGAACGCTTACAGCATCGCCCCAGCGAACTAGGTCAAAGAATCTTTCTCCTTCTACACCAAATTCAACCCTTCTTTCCTGTTTAATAGCTGCCCTAAATTGAGCTTGGTTGGTGTAGGAAATTGCACCCAATCCAGCCCTACTTCTTACTTGGTTAACCAAGGGCAATCCAATGGCACCATTACCCATTTCATTGTTACATTCAGCAGCCATTAACACCACGTCTGCATAACGTAAGATTCTTTTATTAATCCAGTTGGGATTGTCAGAATGACCTGTAGAAGCCCTGTATGCTGGATCTGCATAGATTTTCTTATTCCAATACTTTCTGGGCAAAGGACCAGATACTGGATCAAAAGTAGAATTAGGAAGTACTCGGCCATATCCCCCAGTAGATGGGTCATCAGACTGACCAGAGAACAAAATGGTAGAACCTTTTCTAACATCCCCAGGCTCATATGCTTTTACCAAACTATCTGTTGGTGTATTCCATCCCCAACCAAGATTCCAACCACTTGCAGTAGATGCTCTGACACCCATGGTAGTCGCATATCCACAACCATTATCAATGGCACCGTTAGGACTAACATAGGCCTGAATTTCAAATATAGATTCACTACTATTTTCGCCTGCGTCTTTAAAAATACCATAGTAGCTGCTAAATAAACTGTAATTACCTGAAGCCATTACCTGATTGCAAAGGGCTAAAGCAGAAGACCAGTTTCCACGGAAAATATATGATTTTGCGTGCATGGTTTTAGCAGCACCACTGGTTAATCTTCCAGGATATTGGTTACCCCAAACTGCAGGTAAATTGGCTGCAGCAAACTGCAAGTCCGAATCTATTAATGCATAAATGGTTGTTACAGGTGATTTGGCAATATTAGCTTGAGATGCGGTATACACCCTAAAATCTATTTTAGGAACTTCTCCAAATGTTCTAACCAAATCAAAATAAGCATACGCTCTAAAGAAGCGTGCTTCTGCTACGTTAATCAATGATGCAGGGTCAGTTAATTTTAATGAATCCGCATTTTGAATAGCCGTATTTGCTAAGTTGATCAAGGAATAGTGGTCATCCCAATAAGTATTGGTAGCCCATAAATCTTTCACGTATTGATATTTGTCAAAAGGAGCTACCCACTCAGCTCCATCAGATGGGTCACTACCTTTTTCAGAATCATCTGATCTAAAGTCGTGAACGGCCAACCAAGGAATAGTTGTAAAGCCAGAACTATTACGCAAATTGGAGTACAATCCATAAATCTGACCTTCTAAACCACCTTGATTTAAATCATCCAGCGTGGCCGTCAATGGTTTCCTATCAAGGAATTTTTGACATCCTCCTAGCACTAACAGTATCAGTGAGAATGCAAGAGTGGATAAAATGAGTTTGCTATATTTTTTCATATTCAATGATATTAGTATTGATTAAAATGTAATGTTTAAACCTGCAGTTGTAACAACTGGAATAGCACCACCGGCATTATCCATTCCAAATGAAATGGCAGAGCCACCAAATTCAGAAGTATAACCAGAGTTGTTTTTCCAAGTTTTTGGATTTTGGATATTTACAAAAGCACGCAGGTTTTTAATATGCATTCTAGACAATGCATTGGTTGGAACATTATAGGCAAACTGAATATTCCTAATTCTGAAATAACTACCATCTTCAATATTATAAGTAGATGCTTCGTAGTTAATTCTATGGTCTTGACCTAGAATAGGATCCCAGTTGCTAGTTCCCTCACCTGTCCATCTGTTGATTTTGAATGCGGCATAGTTAACGCGTTGGAAGGGAGATTCAGTTCCACCCCAGTTCCTAAACACTTCATTACCATAAACACCACCAACATCAATGCCAAGTTCAAAATTCTTATAGCGTAAACTGGCAGTACCACCATAAGCAAAATCAGGTGTTGGATTTCCAATCATAGTTCTATCAGATGTATTGATCTTACCATCACCGTTAATATCCTTGTATTTTAAATCGCCAGGGCCATAAGAAAATTCTGTATTTACTGGAGATTTTAATTTATCAGCATAAGACTGATAAATCCCTTCTACTACATACCCGTAGAAATAACCAATTGGTAAACCTTCAGTTGTTCTATTTACACCAGATTGAATGGAAAATTCAGGATCTGCAAGTGATAGTACTTTGTTTTTGTAAGTAGTGAAATTTCCAGAAAGGGTTAGGCTTAAATCTCTAGCCAATTCTGTTCTATAACTAGCAGTAAATTCCAAACCACTATTTTGAATACTACCAATATTATCAAGACCATTTCTTGCACCATTATTACCCGGAATAAATGTCATCAAGTCTTTGGTTACCTTATTGAAATAACTGAACTCAAATCGTAATTTGTTTTTCAGCGCACTCAATTCAAAACCAATTTCCTTAGCATTTACTGTTTCCCATTTCAGGTTTGGATTGGGTAGATAAGACTGAGAATAAGCATTGTATACTAGGTTTCCAAAAACGGCAGCGTTACCGCTAACTAATCCAGGATAATAAGGGTAGTCATAACCATAGGTATTTTGATTTCCCAATACACCAATAGAAGCTTTCAGCTTTACGTAGTCAAAGATTTCTTGTGTTGCAAAAAAGTTTTCTTTGCTAATTTCCCAAGCACCACCTATTGCCCAGAAACTCTGCCAGCGGTTGTCAGGAGAAATCTGTGAAGACCCGTCTCTACGGAAAGAAGCATTTAAATAATACTTATTCTTATAATTATACAATACGCGTAGTAATGCTGATGCAGTTGTTCTTTCACGTTGATTTGAACTTGATACTTTTGAAGTTGGATCTGTGAATCCATTATCAATATACCAGAATCTATCATCATCAGGTATAGCAGCTCCAGTTGGACTTTGCTTAGCAGAAGCATTTCTATTGAAATTGCCAAAATAGTAAGTGGTCCAACCCAACATTGCGTTAAGATTATGATTACCCAAGGTCTTTTTGTAGTTCAGGATATAGTCCTGTTGAAACTTACGATAGGTTTGGTCACCTTCATTTACACCAGTTGTTCTACTATACAAAAATGGCTTATCAATTGAAGCATCATAAGCGTTGTATACAGGCGTATATTGTCTGGTGTTGACCGTGCTGATATCTGCATAAATAGTGGCTTTAAAATTAAAGTCATGCAAGAAATTCACTTCTCCAAAAACACTACCAACTGATCTATATTCTATACTCTTGGTCTTATTCCATTCATTCTCTAACTGAATCAGTGGGTTTACTACACCAGAATTCTGAATAGATGGAAGGTCATAATACAAGTTCTGAGTAAAGCTATCCAAACCATAAGGATTCTTAGCACGGATACCCTTAACATCACTACTAACTATTGGAATTACTTTACGAGCCTGATCCAATATATAGGTTGCATTATAAGGATTTACTTGTCTAACAGTGTTAAAATTGAAACCCACTTTTAGGTTCTTGGACAATTTAACTTCATCATTAATAGACAATTGTATTTTCTCCAATTTTTCATGACGAATAATTCCTTCATCGGTTGTAAATCCAATTCCCATGTTGAATTTATTCTTATCGGTACTAGAAGCAATGCTTAAGTTATTGGTATTAAACATCCCTTTTCTAGTAACTGCATCAATCCAATCTGTATTAGCATTCCATTTGCTATAATCAAATGGTGATACAGCGCCAATATTTAATTTCTCTTCTTCATAAAGTGTTTTGAATTGGGCAGCGTCAGCTAAAGAAATTTTATCAACCAATTTTTTAGTGCCAAAGGCCGTATTGAAGTTGATAATCATTTGTCCCGCTTTTGCACGCTTGGTTGTAACTGCAATTACACCAGCTGCACCACGAACACCAAAGATGGCCAAAGAAGAAGGGTCTTTTAAAATCTCTATTGATTCAATATCATTAGGATTAATGTAGTCAATATTATCATTAAATACACCATCTACTACATAGAGAGGTCTTACAGAACCAATACTAATAGTACCACGGATTCTAATATCTGGTGAAGCACCTGGAGTGCCATTGTTGACAATTGATAAACCCGCTACTTTACCTTGCAATGAAGCAACTGGGTTGGTATTTGGTTTGTCCGCAACATCTTTACCCGCCACTTTTACTATGGAACCGGTTAAGTCTCTTTTGCTTGCAATACCATAACCAATGACAACTACTTCATCCATGGTCTTTATGGCAACGGTCATTTTTATATCTACCACAGAACGGTTAGATACTTTCACTTCTTGGGTTTCATAACCCAAACTGCGAATTACCAATGTTGCTTCGTTATCAACAGTAATGGTAAAATTACCCGTATTATCAGTGGATACACCCTTACTGGTTCCTTTTTCCAATATTGAGGCACCAGCTAGTGCTTCTCCATTTTCACCGGTTACTTTTCCTGTAACTCGGATAGATTTGTTTTCAGACTCATTGGTAGAAAGTACCACTACCAAATTGTTGTTCAATAACTTGTAAGTAAGATTGGTTCCAGTGAACATTCCGTTCAACACTTCTGCAATCGTTTGATTGTTTGCAGCCACATTCACTTTTTTCTTGATGTCTTTTAAGTCTGAATTAAACAGGAACCTAAAACTTCCTTCCCGTTCAATGGTTTTTAAGACATTTTTGATGTCGGCATTGTTCATGTTTAGGCTAATGGTCTGGCCTGAACTTGTACTGGCGCTAACTTGAAAAACAGTAAAAAGTAGAAGAAAAATGGCAAGCTTCATAATAAGCAGTGTTTTTTGAAGCCTCCTTGACCAGTTTTCATGGCCTCGAAGTACGCTTTTTTGCATAATTTTGGTTTTGGTGTTGATAAATAGCGAAACCCTGAACCTCAAAGTGCGGGATTCCTTTTTTGACCCTTTTTGGGAAATGTGTCCAGCATTTCCCTTTTTATTTTAAGCCGTTTTACCGGTTTTTTAATTGGTTATGATAATATTTCTGCCATTGATCTGGTAATTGAAAGGAACCAAATATTGTAGTTCTCTCAAAGCCTCATCTACTGTTTCATTTTCAAATGAACCAGTAGTTCTATATGATCTAATCTTATTATTGTTGATGGTAATCTCTACATTGAACCAACGTTCAATTTTCTTGGCTAGGTCTTCAAATTTTTCTTCTTCAAAAGAAAGCCTATTATATACCCAAGAAGTTTCAATTAAGGCAGAATCAGCAAGTGTTTTACTCAATGGAGTAATAGTAATGGAAGGATTAATGGGTTTATCCTGAGCAATAGCAGATTCAGCGGCGTTCATCCCGGGCTTGATTACGCTTTGTTCGTTGGCTTTTTTATCAAAAATTAATTTTTCGTGAGGGTGCAAGAGTATCTTGGAAGCCTCTGGCTGATTGGTTTTGGTAACTTCTATAAGGCCGTGTACCAAGGTAGCTTCTATTGTGGGTTCCGCTTTATAAGCTTTTACATTAAAAGCTGTGCCAAGCACTTTAATATCAATACCAGAAGTATGAACAATAAAAGGATGTTTGGCATCTTTAACCACGTCAAAATAGGCTTCACCTTCTAAATAAATATCTCTTGTAGGGCCTGAAAAAGTTTCTGCGTAAGTGAGTTTACTGTCTGAATTGACCCAAACATGTGACCCATCTGGCAATTGTACTTTGGTCTTGGTACCTAATTTAACCGTGATTTCATTGAAATGTTTGTCTAATTCAACCGTAACTTCTTTTTTGTTGAGGTAATTAAAACCAAAAAATGCAAACAGAAATATAGCGGCAATAGCGGTATAAGATTGCCATTTTTGATACCAATAAGTCTTTTGAGGATATAGTAGAAAATCCTCAGACTCATCCACCACCAATTCAGGTTCAGTAGCTGTTTCAAAATCAGAAACCTGATCTTTTAATCTAC
>CAIZMD010000136.1 GCA_903933995.1 uncultured Bacteroidota bacterium | reverse complement strand
CTCAGGCATTATCATTGGTGTTTTGGTGGGACTATTCTTTATGCTCAGGAGCAATTTTAGGTCTGCGGTATTTGAGATCAGTGATAATAATAATCACTTGCTTAGGCTTAGAAAAGACGTTTCCTTTTTAAATAAAGCCAGTATTAAAGCTAGGTTAGAAGCTATTCCTCCCAATGCTTATTTATTAATAGATACTACTAGGGCTGAGTTTATTGACCGTGATATAGTAGAAGAGATTAATAATTTTCTATGCCACGCGCATTTGAAAAACATTAAAGTGGAAATGAAAAAGAGTCCATTTAAAAGAAACCAATACCAATTTCAAGAACCCAATTCCAAAATTTCTTAATCTCATCATATGAAAGCATACGAAAAGCTATTACTGGAAAACAAAGCCTGGGCCAAAGAGAAGTCTGAAGATGACCCAGACTTTTTTGAAAGATTGGTGCATGTGCAAAGCCCAGAGTTTCTCTGGATAGGCTGTAGCGATAGCAGGGTGCCTGCCAATGAAATTACAGGTACCAATCCAGGTGAGATTTTTGTACACAGAAATATTGCCAATATGGTGGTACATACAGACTTGAATCTGTTGAGTGTATTACAGTATGCCGTGGAAGTATTAAAGGTGAAACATATTATTGTCTGCGGGCACTATGGATGCGGAGGGGTTAAAGCAGCATTTGGACACCATTCTTTGGGTATTATTAATAAGTGGTTGCGCAATATCAAAGACGTGTACCGTTTTCATAGAGAAGAAGTAGATGCAATTGAAGGTCAGGAAGAAAAGGTAAACCGAATGGTTGAACTAAATGTACAGGAGCAGGTAATGAACTTAGCCAAAACCTCCATTATTCAACACGCTTGGAAGCATGATCAGCGCCCGCATTTACACGGATGGGTCTATGACCTTCATGACGGGATTATCAAACCGGTGTTTGAAATGGCAGCTGGTGATCATATTGACCCTATTTATGAGTTTGACAATTTGTAACTCTTTGATTAACACACCCGGATAGGGTTATTTTAACATTTTAATGAATTAATTTTGTTTATTCATTAACTAGGGTAATTCAGCCCTAGGCTGTAATCTTGCACACAAATTGTAGGGAACAAACACTTATGGCAACACAACAGGAACATTCACCAGCCAATGCAGCAAAAAAGCTGTTCACATTATTGAGGCTGGAGAAAAAAGACATCACCACTATTTATATCTATGCTATACTGGCTGGATTGGTGGGATTTTCCACCCCATTGGGAATACAGACCATTATTAGTTTTGTATTGGCAGGCGCCATCTCTACCTCTATCATTGTGTTGATTGTATTGGTAGTATTTGCCGTTTTTGTGGGAGGATTATTACAGGTACGCCAAATGCAGGTCATTGAAAAAATTCAACAAAAAATCTTTGTACGCTATTCTTTGGAATTTGCCAATGTGCTGCCGCGATTGAATATTGAGAAGATGAGCAGCTATTACCTGCCGGAGTTGGTAAACCGATTTTTTGATACAGGCAATTTACAAAAGGGGATAGAAAAACTCTTATTAGACGTTCCCGCTGCCGTGATTCAGATTTTTCTGGGAGTGATTTTGCTAAGTCTATATCACCCTGTGTTTATTGGTTTTGGAGCAGTACTAATTATACTATTGTATATTATTCTACGTAATACGCTACCTACGGGATTTGCAGCCAACGTGGAGTCCAGTGATTACAAGTACAAAACAGCCGCTTGGTTAGAAGAAATGGCCAGGGTGGTAAAGACTTTTAAATATAGCAAGGGAACAGAGTTGAATATTCAAAAAACGGATCAGTATGTAAACAATTATCTAGAAGCACACACGCGTTATTTTAAAATTCTGGTAACACAGTTTTGGAGCTTAGTGGGATTCAAAGTAATTATCACTGCCAGCATGTTGATTGTGGGTTCCATTCTACTGGTAGACCAACAGATTAATATTGGACAGTTTATTGCAGCAGACATTGTGATCATCATGGTGATTGCATCGGTTGAAAAACTGATAGCTAGCTTGGATAAAATATATGATGTACTTACTTCGGTAGAAAAGCTGGCCAAGATTACAGAATGTGAAACAGAAATTGATGGAACGCATAAAGTATCTACCTCTGAGAATGGATTGTCAATTCAGTTCAAAGAGGTGAATTATTGTTATGACAAGGGGAATCCTGTTTTGCAAAAACTCAATTTTACTATTCCATCAGGATATACGGTTTGCATCTATGGTAAGTCTGGATCGGGTAAAACAACGGTGCTTCGTTTATTAACCGGGGCCTATACCAATTTTGACGGGGCTTTGTTATTAGACGATATGCCCATTGCCAATTACAATCTTGATTCACTACGTTCAGTAACGGGAATCTTATTGAACACACAGGATATTTTTCAAGGAACACTCATGGAGAATTTTACCATGGGTAATTCCCAGATTGATCAAAAGGAATTAACCGAATTGGTTAAAATGTGTGGACTCACAGAATTTAT
>CAIZMD010000135.1 GCA_903933995.1 uncultured Bacteroidota bacterium | reverse complement strand
TTATGGCCAGGCCGATGCTCTAACTGATAGTTGGATGTTCAAAGTGGGAGCACAAATTTCACCAGACCCTGTTAGTGGAAGATCTTATTGGGGAACCGTGAATTATCGCTTTGGATTCTTTACCGGTCAGGAAGGTATTAACGCAGATGGTAATGGATTAAAAACCACTGGGGGATCTTTTGGATTGGGCATCCCAGTTAGAAAATGGAATACTTATAGCAATCAGTTTACCATTGTCAATACCGCTATTCAATTTGGGAAACGTGGTACTTCTGTTAATAATATTACAGAAAACTTTATCCGTTTGTCTTTTGGACTTAGTTTGAGCGATATTTGGTTTATCCCACGCAAATATGACTAATCAAATTTCACATAAATTATACAAGCTAGCAGCCATGGTTATTGGCTGCTTTTTTGTGTGTACGGGTTGTGAGAATGATATTAATGTGGTAAAGAATTTGGGCGTAAAAGTGAAGGGTGTAGACGAGGCCAATAATGTCTTGAGCTATATGAGTCAAGACGGAAAGACCAGGGCTAAATTAACGGCACCACTGATGTTGTTGAGTATGGATGAGAATGGTAGAAAAGTAGAATACCCCAAAACCTTAAGGGTTGATTTTTTTACTGACAGCCTAAAATTGCAAAGCAAATTGTTTGCACGATATGGCTCTTATATAGAACGTGATAGCAAAATTTTCTTACGCGATAGCGTGATTGTGTTCAATATCAAAGGTGACACCCTGATTTGCAAGGAGCTGATCTGGGATCAAAACACACAGCGGTTCTCAACCGAAAAAGAAGTATTTATTAGCCAGTCTAACCCATCGCGCCAGCGACTATTTGGCATTGGTTTTAATTCAGACCAGAACTTGGCAGACGTGCATATTAACCATATTCAACCAGGTAGTTTTTTTGTAGTTCCGGATAGTAGCACCGTCAAATAAGGCTGGGTAAATTAAGCTGCAAATTTTTTTTAGGACTATTTCCAACCTTTTTCCAATTAGGCACTCTTATAACTGTACAAGATTTGGAAGCAACTAACAACATACCTGCTGCACTGGTGCAAAACGCCATGAAAGGAAATGCTTTGGCGCAGGGTCAGTTGTATGAATTGTATAGCAAGGCCATGTTTCAGATTTGCATTAGGATGACGGGGAATCGGGAACAAGCTGAGGATCTGTTGCAAGACGCTTTTATCCAAGCTTTTAAAAAATTGGATCAATTAAAAGAGCCATTGCAATTTGGAGGTTGGTTGCGCAGAATTGTAGTGAATGAATGTATCCGACATAGCAAAAAACAAATCAGGCTGGAACCCTGGGAAGAACATTTAGAAGAAAGAGCAGAGGAGGAAGGAATGGGTTGGTGGAAGACAATGAGTTTAGACCAACTGCACCAACAGATTAAGGCCTTGCCAGATGGATGTAGAGAAATCTTTAACCTCTATGCTATTGAAGATCTTAGTCATAAAGCTATAGCAGAGCAATTGGGCATTTCAGAATCAACTAGTAAGAGTCAGTATCATAGGGCCAAACAATTATTAAGAACACGCATCAATACCGCAATTCAAATACATGGATGAACTAAAAAAATATCTTCAAAACCATCGGGACCAATTAGGTGATGATGCTCCTAGTCCAAAAGTATGGACCGGCATTAGC
>CAIZMD010000134.1 GCA_903933995.1 uncultured Bacteroidota bacterium | reverse complement strand
TTTTTGGGCAAGGATGATACCAGTCCTGTTAAAGTAGAAGTGGATGCGGAACAACAACACCCCGATGCTTGTGGTACTTTTAGGAAAATCACTTACACTTATGCCGATGGTTGTAAGATTATCCTAGACGGTGAAGCTAAGGATCCAAACACAGCTTATATAGAAGGACCTAATGGTAAACTCTTTAATGGTTTTAAATCTACCATTCCCAACATCAAAGAAAAATTGGCCCTATTGCCTGATCCTACACCACAGGTCACGGACTTTTTGGAATCGGTAAAATACCGCAAGCCCTTTGCCCTTAATGAATCAAATGGCTTCCGTTCTTGCACCATTATCAATATGGGTAAGATTGCCCTGCAATTAGGAAGAACTCTGGAATTTGATCCGGTAAAGCAGGAATTTATCAATGATGCTGAAGCCAATAGTATGATCAATCCTGCCATGCGTTATCCTTGGACCCTCTAATTATCAACTGAATTCTATGCGTACATTATTAATAGCTCCCCTCTTGTTTTGCTGCTTACTAGTTCATGCACAAAAGCAAACCGTTGCTCAAACCATTGCTGTATTTCCTTTTCAGCGTGTAGCCGATGTTGGCCCAGCTTTGCAAACCATGCAACAGTGGAAACCCGCTCAGTGGAAGGATTTTTTTGTCATGCTGGATACGGACTCTTTAAAACTCCAACCCAGTTATGCCCTGCATGCTTATGTGAATGCGGCTAGTCTGAATGCAGAATTGCGTAAAAAAACTGCCCTGAATTTGTCTGCAGGTTTGACTCAAGTAAAAGGGTTCTATGCCAAAGACTTTTTGATTCAGCGTCTTGGTTTGCTGGGCGATGACGCTGGTATTAAAGCATTAGAATCCTATTTGCAAGACAATGAGTATGCAGGTGTGGCTGCTAGGTCATTGGTGGGGATTCATTCAGATGCAGCTACTGCCGCTTTGAACAAAGCTTTAGTAACCGCGGTTTCTCCAATTAAAGAGCAATTACAATCAGCAATAAATGATGCTGCAGCTAATGCGGTTACTTCATTACCTGCTTCAAATGGGTATGAGAAAAGCAGTCTTGCACAATTACAACAAGCTATGGCAGCTACTTCGGATTTGCCAACTAAAAGAAATATTCTCAATGCTGCATCCAGAATCAATGACGCAGCAAGCTATCAATATATTAGTCAGTTTTTAGCGGATCATGATTTGCGTGGCGATGCGGCCAATGCTTTGGCCAGATTAGCGTTGGGTAATAACAATATTCGCGGAGCCAAAGTGAGCAGCAGTTTAGAAAAAGCATTTCCATTTTTAAATGGAGTTGATATCGCTATTCTTTCTAGAAAACTAGTGGAAGCTGATTTGGTAAAACCTACAGGCAATATCGCCATTGGCGTAATCACTAGTGCCGAGAAACAAGCGGGCTTTAAAGTCTTGTTTGACGGTACAAATACAAATCAATGGACCGGCAATACCGCTGGCTACTTAGTAGAAGACGGAGCCTTGGTAGTACATCCAGAAATCAAGGGTGGTAATTTGTATACCAAGGATGAGTTTGGCAATTTTGTGTATCGATTTGAATTCTTACTTACGCCAGGTGCTAATAACGGCATTGGTATTCGTGCTCCACTAGAAGGTGATGCGGCTTATGTAGGTATGGAAATTC
>CAIZMD010000133.1 GCA_903933995.1 uncultured Bacteroidota bacterium | reverse complement strand
TGGTAATCATGCGTGGGGCTGTGAGAATCTGCTCACCAATGACTAACTCTTCAAAGTATTTGGTAAAGGGATGAGCACCTCCATCAATGCCTGTGGCACTGGGTTGATACACTTGGCTAATGGCCGTAATCATATCGGGTGAGCCCTGTATGGCTACTCTTTGCATATAGTGTTTTACACCGCGTAGTCCACCCATTTCTTCTCCACCACCAGCGCGGCCTGGACCTCCGTGCACCAACAAGGGTAGGGGTGATCCGTGTCCGGTATTTTCTTTTGCGCAAGCGCGATTTAAAACTAGGATCCTTCCATGGTAGGTTCCCGCTCCAATTGTGTAGTCTCTTGCAATGGAAGGATCATTGGTCACCACCGATGAGACCAAGGAACCCTTGCCCAATTTTACCAATGCAATGGCTTCTTGCAAACTGTTATATGGCATGAGCGTTGACACGGGTCCAAATGCTTCTACCTCGTGTACCTCATTGCTGCTCATGGGTTGTGGATTCATCAATAAGAGCGGGCTCATAAATGCGCCAACTGTTGCATCGGCATCTACTACCGATACACTATCCATAGAACCATAAATAATTTGTGAACTGGCCAAGAGTTTCTGCACTTGCTCGCGTACTTCATTGCGTTGGCTTTGACCGGCCAGTGATCCCATGCGCACGGTCTCATTCAATGGATTCCCAATAATGGTTTGCGCCAAAGCCTTACCCAGTGCTATTTGTACGTCTTCTATTTTATTTTCTGGAACAAAAATCCGGCGGATGGCCGTACATTTTTGTCCGCATTTGGTGGTCATTTCTTTGCGCACTTCCTTGATAAACAAATCCCATTCTGGCATCTCTGGTGTTACATCTGTTCCCAAAACAATGCTGTTCAATGAATCTGCTTCCATAGTAAAGGGCACATTCTCTTTCAAGACCACGGGGTGCGATTTGAGCATCAGTCCTGTGGTGGCTGATCCCGTAAACGTGATAATATCTTGAGACTGTACATGGTCTAATAAATCGCCCGCGGAACCGCAAAGCAATTGCAAAGCCCCATCTGGCAAAATACCCGATGCGGCAATTTCTTTAACCACGGCTTCAGTTAAAAAGGACGTGACTGTTGCGGGCTTCACCACGGCGGGTACACCAGCCAATAAGTTAACGGCAATTTTTTCTAACATTCCCCATACCGGAAAATTAAAGGCATTGATATGCACGGCTACCCCTTCTTTGGGAATCAACAAATGGTGCCCCATAAAAGTATTGGCCTTGCCCAGTGAATGGTACTCTCCATCCAAGCAATAGGGTTGGTCTGGGAACTTTCTGCGTAGTGATGCATAGGCAAACAAATTGCCAATCCCGCCTTCTATGTCTACCCAACTATCGGCCTTGGTAGCTCCTGTTTGGTAACTAATCTGATAGAATTTGTCTAAGTGCTCGCGCAGGTGTATCGCCAATGCCCGGAGCATTCTTCCGCGCTCGTGAAAACTCATGGCCCTGAGCGCTGGATTGCCCTTTTGTCTGGCGTAATGCAGTATGGAGGCCATGTCCAGACCTTTTGTACTCGCCGTTGCGATGGCGTTTCCTGTTACCGCATTAAAGAGGGCCTGACCATCGCCATCGCCCCTCACCCATTTGCCCATCACATAATTTTCCAATGCTGCCATAGCTATCGTTTGGACAAAGCTAACGATTGATAGGTTTCAGAAATCATGGGTTTGTTACAAAAATGTTGGAATTGGGGATTGGCAACAAGACGGCAATTGCAAAACTGACGGTCATGAAATTTTGCCGTGATTCGCGCTTGCTCAAAGTTGTATCTCCTTCGCGTCTACCCTGGAGCTGGTCAAAAAGCAGCG
>CAIZMD010000132.1 GCA_903933995.1 uncultured Bacteroidota bacterium | reverse complement strand
GCAAGTGCAATATTACCTGCCAATAAAATATTAGTAGTTGTTGCTTGATTTACTGATAAGGAAGTAGCTGCTGCATTAATTGACTGATAGCCAGAGGGGCCAGGATAGGTTACATTTCCTACCACTAATGCGCTATTTAAATACAGATCCATGGCTCCAGAATTTGGAGACATATTGATAAAACGCAGATTTGCTGAGGATTGGTTATCTGACTTTTTACATGAAATACTAAACAGCATACAAATGGCTGCTGCTACTGATAAGATGTGATTTTTCATTGCTGGTTTTATGTTGATGGGACTGTAATATTAAGGATTTTTTAAGGCATAAAAAAGCCCCGAAAAATTCGGGGCTTGAATATCTAGCAAGTATTGAATTTGAAAACTATCCAACAGCTTCACTCTGCATGCTCTTAGAGCTTTTCTTCCTGTCTTCTTCATTCAGGATTACTTTACGCATGCGGATGATTTTTGGAGTCACTTCAATACACTCATCTTGTTGAATATATTCCATACACTCTTCCAAAGTGAATTGCAATTTTGGCGTAATGCGAACACTGTCATCGCTACCGCTTGCACGGTGGTTGGTCAGTTTCTTCATTTCCACGGCGTTTACGTTTAGATCACCTGGCTTAATATGTTCTGCAATAACTTGTCCTACATAAACCTCTTCACCTGGCTCAATAAAGAATGCGCCACGATCTTGTAATTTATCAATAGAATAAGCAGTGGTAGTACCTTGGAATTTAGAAATCAACACACCGTTATTTCTTCCGGGGATAGGTCCTTTCCAAGGTTTGTATTCAATAAAGCGGTGCGCCATTACAGCTTCACCAGCAGTGTTGGTTAACATTTGAGAACGTAGACCAATCAAACCTCTTGAAGGAATTTCAAACTCCAAGTGTTGCATTTGACCCTTGCTTTCCATGATCTGCATTTCACCCTTACGTTGGGTAACTAGATCAATTACTTTACCACTGAATTCAGCAGGAACATCTACCACCAAATTTTCATAAGGTTCGTGTTTCTTACCATCAATGGTTTTCACCAATACTTGAGGGTTACCAACGGTTAATTCATAACCTTCTCTACGCATGGTTTCTACCAAGATACCCAAGTGTAAGATACCGCGGCCAAATACCAAGAAGCTATCAGCACTGTCCGTATCTTCTACGCGCAATGCCAAGTTCTTTTCAGTTTCTTTCATCAAACGATCACGCAAGTGACGAGATGTAACAAACTTACCGTCTTTACCAAAGAAAGGTGAGTTGTTAATGCTGAAAGTCATACTCATAGTAGGTTCATCCACGCTAATTACTGGCAATCCTTCTGGATTTTCAATATCTGCAATGGTATCACCAATATTAAAGTCTTCCAATCCAACAACAGCACACAAATCACCAGAAAGAACTTCTGCTACTTTGCGTTTACCCATTCCTTCAAATACGTATAGTTCCTTTACTTTATTTCTTTTGAAAGTACCATCAGCAGCAACCAATGCAATGCTTTGTCCTTCTTTGATTGAACCACGGGTTACTTTACCAATGGCAATACGGCCAAGGAAAGAAGAGTAATCCAAAGAAGTAATCTGCAATTGCAGGGTTCCTTCATTTACTTTAGGAGCTGGTACGTGTTTGATAATACCATCCATTAAAGTAAGAATGTCTTCTGTTTTAGTAAGACTATCATTAAACCAACCGTTTTTACCGCTACCATAATAAGTAGGGAAATTCAATTGTTCTTCAGTTGCGTCTAGGTTAAAGAAGAGTTCAAAAACAGCATCGTGCACTTCATCAGGACGGCAGTTTTCTTTATCTACTTTGTTGATCACCACAATCGGGTGCAGGTTCAGGTGCAAGGCTTTCTGTAATACAAAGCGAGTCTGTGGCATGGGTCCTTCAAAGGCATCCACCAAAAGGATAACTCCATCAGCCATTTTCAAAACGCGTTCTACTTCACCGCCAAAGTCACTGTGGCCGGGAGTATCAATCACATTTATCTTAACTCCGTTATAAGTAACGGCTGCATTCTTACTGAAGATAGTGATACCACGTTCTCTTTCAAGATCGTTGCTATCCATAATCAATTCTCCGGTATCCTGGTTGTCGCGGAATACCTTGGTAGTTTGCAAAATGCGGTCTACCAGTGTGGTTTTGCCATGATCCACGTGGGCGATAATGGCAATGTTTCTTATTTCCATGTAAATTTTTAAGGCTGCAAAGGTACGGCTTTAGTCCCGAGGGGCAATGAGCAACCGAAAACTTAACAGCTTTCTGCTAGACTCTTATATAGATTTTTCGTTTGTCCAAGACCCATCCAACGCTCCAACAGAGCAGCATAAATGAGACAGCAAAGGCCAAAGAGCCCCAATAATCACCAATATAAATAAATATATTACTATATATCCAGCTGAATAAGTTAGAATTATCGCCCGCTGGAATGATATACAGGAGAATCACCAAGATCTCAGACAGGAGGTACACAAAAAGGGGATTTTTACCCAAAACCTCAAAGAAATAAGCATATTTGGTTCGCTTTTTAAACTCAATTAGGTAGATAATGGCGGCTAAAATCACACAATCCAGCCCTACGGTAATCAAAACAAAGCTAGAAGTCCATAGTTTTTTGTTAATGGGGAAGCTCATATTCCAACAATAGGCCAAGAACAACAAAACAGCGCCAACCAATAACAACATGGCCAAACCCTCATAATCCTTACCCTTTTTCTGAACATATTGACCTACTAAGAACCCCCCTACTACATTGGCCACTGCGGGCATGGTACTCAATAATCCTTCTGGGTCAAAAGCAATGCCCTCACCATGGTACAAATGGGATTCACCAAATAACCAGAGGTCTAGTTTTTGACCAGCATTCCCAGTCATACTCAAGGGGTCAGAAGGTTCTCCAAACCAAATACAAAGCCCCCAATAAAGTAACAGGAATCCAATACTAATGATGAAAGAGAACTTGGGTTTAAGAAAATGAATCATTAAAGCAGCTATGCCATAACAAAGACCAATTCTTTGCAAGACACCCAAGATTCTGGTATCTGAAAAGGGTTTTAGCATCCAATTCCCTGCATCATCTAGTTGAACAAAAGGAAACCAATACATGAGATATCCCAGTAAAAAAATTAGTGCAGTACGTTTGAAAATCTTGCCTATTATCACAGCATTTGCCATACCCTCCCATCTTGGCATCACAAAACTCATGGCATTACCTACCGCAAATAAGAATGAAGGAAAGACCAGATCAGTAGGTGTGAAACCATGCCAAGCGGCGTGGTGCAAGGGTGCAAACGTAGGGTCGCCACCTGGGGTGTTTACAATAATCATCAAACAGATGGTCATACCCCTGAACACATCCAGAGAAAGAAATCTTTTAGAATTACTCATACGGCAGTTTTGCAGCTACCAATATACACAATTTATCAAATCAAGACTGATAGATGGCAGGTTCAATAAAATCCGCTAATTTGATCATTCATAATTTTCAAATCAAGTATCATGCTCAAAAAGATTGCCTTTTGGCTATTGGTAGCTTTCTATTTGTTTGCAGGCGCCAATCATTTTATGAATCCGGAATTCTATAGTGGCATGATTCCACCCTATTTCCCATGGCCTGAATTTATAAACCTAGCATCAGGGGTTGCAGAGATTGGATTGGCTTTATTATTACTAGTACCATCACTTAGGTCTAAAGCCGCCATTGGTATTATATTGCTCTTAATTGCTTTTATCCCAGCACATATTTATCATATACAAATGAAGGGCTGCTTAACTGGACAACCCTGTATTCCTGAATGGGCAACATGGTTAAGGCTATTGGTATTTCAACCCATTTTTATGATTTGGGCTTGGTGGTGTAGAAAATAAAAAAACAAACACATGCGATTTGTCAAAATTATCCTAGGTATTGTATTGGTATTGGTAGTAGTCTATTTGGTAGGACCACATCCTAGCAAACCTATTTATGATCCAGCTCTGCCAACTGTTCCAACAACTGCCGCGGCATTGGAGCAATATATTAGTCAAGAAGAAGCCAAACACCAAGTAAAGAAAGACAATGAAGCCAAGATTATTTGGGCCGATAGTACTAAGAAGAAAACGCCCTATGCCATTGTTTATTTACACGGGTTTAGCGCTAGTTGGATGGAGGGAGACCCTGCTCATAGGAATATTGCCAAAACATTTGGTTGCAATTTGTATTTAGCCAGATTATCGGAACACGGTATTGATACTACCGATGCTTTAATAAATATGACCCCAGACAATCTTTGGGAAACAGCCAAGCAAGCTTATGCTATTGGTCGTCAATTGGGCGATACTGTGATCTTAATGGGAACTTCAACAGGAGGAACTTTGGCCTTACAATTAGCTGCCGCTTATCCAGAAGTTGGGGGATTGATTTTGTACTCACCCAATATTGCCATCAATGATCCCAATGCCTGGTTGCTCAATAATCCATGGGGTGTTCAAATAGCCAGAATGGTTAAGGGATCTAAATACAATTTGGTTGCTGGTGATAGCAGCTATGCCAAATACTGGAATACCCAATACCGATTAGAAGCAGTGGCCAATTTGGAAGAACTCTTAGAAACCAAGATGAATGAAACCACTTTCAAAAGCATTCATCAGCCCGTATTAACCCTTTACTATTATAAAAACGAACAAGAACAGGACAACGTTGTAAAAGTGACTGCTACCAAAGCCATGTTTGCTGAGCTAGGTACCAAATCTGCTTTAAAAAGGGCGGTTGCCATGCCATTAACCGGAAACCATGTTTTGGCTTCGCCGATAGTCTCTAAGGATGTAGCGGGTGTAGAAAAACAAACCCAACTTTTTTTAACAGAAATTATGCAGCTAAAACCGCTTAAATAATGGCATTTTGCTGATTTTAAATTCACTTATCTTCGTTTTGTTCTAACTAAAAAGATTGCCATGCCACTTAGTAAAATTGCCGGTATAGGAATGTATGTTCCTGAGAAAGTTGTTACCAATGATGAACTCAAACAATTTATGGAAACCGATGACGCTTGGATTCAGGAACGTACCGGAATCAAAGAACGTAGGTTTGCACATAGAACAGAAGAAACCACCACTACCATGGGGGTGGAAGCTGCCAAAATTGCCATAGAAAGAGCGGGTATTACAGCACAGGATATTGACTTTATCGTTTTTGCAACACTATCGCCTGACTATTATTTTCCAGGTTGTGGGGTATTGTTACAAAGGGCATTGAAGATGAAAGAAGTGGGTGCACTAGATGTGCGCAACCAGTGCAGTGGATTCTTATATGCACTAAGCGTAGCGGATCAGTTTATCCGTTCTGGCATGTATCAAAACATTCTGGTAGTAGGTGCGGAAAAACATAGCATGGGTCTTGATTTTAGTACCAGAGGTAGAAATGTATCTGTGATTTTTGGCGATGGTGCTGGTGCAGTAGTATTGCAACCAACCACCAAGGAAGGACAAGGCGTTTTGAGTACGCATTTGCATAGTGATGGAGGAAGTGCAGAAATTTTAGCCCAATACAATCCTGGCTCACACGCCAATCATTGGATGGAACAACCTGTTGCTGATTTTGATGAAGCAGTGATTGGTGAAACTTTCATGAGCCATAACATGATTGACAAAGCACAGTTATTTCCCTTTATGGATGGCCCATCTGTATTTAAGAAAGCCATAGTAAAGTTTCCAGAAGTGATTGTTGAAGCCCTTACCAAGAATGGATATACCCCTGCAGATCTGAATATGTTGATTCCACATCAGGCCAATCTAAGGATTAGTCAATTTGTACAACAGAAATTACAACTCAGGGATGATCAGGTATTCAACAATATCATGAAATACGGTAACACTACTGCAGCTTCTGTACCAATTGCACTTTGTGAAGCTTGGGAAAAAGGTTTGGTAAAAGAAGGTGATCTGGTTTGTCTAGCTGCTTTTGGCAGTGGATTTACTTGGGCATCTGCCTTGATTAAATGGTAGCCTGAAGTTTGTTGAATCTTATAAAACTCGCATGAACAGAAAGATTTGTTTTCTGGTAAATCCTATTTCTGGCAACACTAAAAAGGACGATTTACTCAAATTTATCCATGCAGAAATGCAGGGAAAGGAAATTCCTTTTGAATTCATATTTACCAAGGCATCGGGCAATTATGACGAACTGGTAGATAGAATTGAACATGAAGGGATTACTGATATAGTAATGATTGGAGGAGATGGTACGGTAAACCAAGTGGTGAATGCTTTGCGCGATCAACCAGTTCAATTTGGCATTATCCCCCTAGGATCTGGCAATGGTTTGGCCTTGGCAGCAGGGATACCCAAAAAGCCACAGGATGCCATCAATTTAATTTTAAAAGGAGAAGCAAAACCGGTAGATGCTTTTACCATCAATAATCAATTTTCATGCATGCTTAGTGGTGTGGGATTTGATGCGCAAGTAGCCCATGATTTTTCTACCAAAGCAAGTAGGGGTCTGATGACATATACCCAACAAAGTTTGATCAATTATTTTAAGGCCCAACCTTATCAATTTGAAATTGTACTGGAAAATTTTAGTTTTTTCACGGATGCTTATTTTATCAGCATAGCCAATGGAAATCAATTTGGCAATAATGTAACCATTGCACCAAAAGCCAATCTCAATGATGGATTATTAGACGTGGTAGTGGTGCAAAAAATGAACAAGGTTAAAATGCCTTTTGCCGTTTTAAAACAAATCAGGGGCAATAATAAATTAATGGACCTAGTAGAGAATATGGGCAAAAACAATGTACTGTATTTTCAGACCAGCGCTTTGAGTATTCGTAATCCTAAATATGCGCCATTCCATATTGATGGAGAACCCGTTGAAACTGACGCAGAGTTTCACATAAAAATAATTCCTAGTTGTTTCCAGTTGATTCAGCCTTAATGGGAATTTTTCTAATGGATTCCAATTTTTGTAACTCTATTTGATTGCTAGGATTTTTTAAAGCCCGCTGGATATCTCTTTTTTCTAAAGAAGTCAGGTGAAAACTTAAAGCCGCTGCTGCTTCTTTTTTTTCAGGCACATATTGAAAACAAACGCGGTGAAATTGATTCCCAAATATTTTCTGCAAATAGGCCAATTGGTCATATTGATAATAGTCCTGTAATTTATACCAGTTGTTTTGCAACAACAGAAATGGCTTGGTTAAGAGGTCAAGAAAACTCTTGCTTTCATAGGGTTTGTCCCAATCACTCAAGCTCCTGTCTCTAATTTGAATCAATACTACTGCACTGGTATTGGCCTTGATCCAGTCTTGAAAATGATCCAAAAAACGCAAAGCGGTTTCTTGTCCAAAATTATCTCTTAGACCCGCATCCATTACATCAATAATGGGATTAGTAGGCAACCAAACATTGGGCAAGACATAAGGAAATGTGGCGTTCATTCTTAAAGCAGACAAGAGCTGAATTTGTGCAGCATCTTGTTTCACAAACATAGATTGAAAATCTACAGCATCCGCATCAGAAGAAGTTATGCGCGTGCTGTCTACTACAGCCTTCATTAAATAACGAACAGGGTTGGTGCTAATAATCATTTTTCTACCATCCCTACTAATAACAGAATTAAAAAACAAGGTTGGAATACTTGCACTAGCTTCAGGTGCTTGATAATCCTGAATGGATTTGTCTAAAACTCCTTCTGTATTTTGATTGAGTTTTTGTTCAAATGCATAACCCCTGTCTTTGGTATAAGCATACCCATTCACTTCAAACTTTTGTACGGGACCCATAATGTCTCTAGCAACAAATGAAGAGAACAAAGGATTCAATAAATCCTTTGAAATATTGTCTAACCATTTTTTGTCTTGCAGGTTAATGGGTTTGCCCATTGTTTTTTGCAGATACAATTCTCTAAAATAGGCAGCCCCTAATAAACCACCTGAAGCACCATTGATTAAAAAAGTTTCCTTCATCAAATTACCTGCAAATAAACTATCTAGTTCTTGCAAAGTGTTCATGGTAAAACTGGCACTCCTGGTTCCTCCCCCACTAGTATTAATCAAATACAAGACTGGTTTTGATTGACCTTGTTTGGCCTTCCATTTCTCCAGAATCCCCAACATGATTGCTTTGTCTTTTGCTATGTTGCTATCCGCACTCATGGCCTTAATAAAGTCTCTATTGTAACTGGGTCTTTCCGTTTTGTTCTGATAATTTAACCCATAAACTTTATTTCTAGGATCCAGAATTTCTTCTTGGTAGAGCCAGTTTAACAACAAATACATTAAGACTACAACAGGAATACTCCAAGAACTTAAAAACAAAGTAATCCCTGCTACTACTGCAATTAAGATGGTAAAGAGAATGGTAATACTTGCTGCTGCAGGTAGTTGAAACAATCTTGTATCAGAAATAGTACCTACTAAAATCAAAAATAGAAATGCCAATAAAATGGCTAACACTGCTGCAAAATGGTGTCGCTTAAAAATACTATCCAAAAAATCTTGACTATAATGTCTTACTTCTCTTGGTTTGCGTAACTGAAATTTTGCCGTCAAAAACCAATCCACCCTTAGTTCTTTTTGTTCCTTGGGTAATTTTTTTGAAGCTGGCAAATGATCATACCGCTGATTAGCAGTTTTAATATTGGCAGACATGGTATAATAAATGGTCTTGTCAGCCCCGAAAAAATATAAGAATGCAATGGCAATGGACAAGACTACGCCAGCAATAAATCCACCAACCAATAACAGGATTTCTGTACTTGGAAGAAATTCTTTTTTACTGGCATACGCAATAGCACTATAGGCATATACCAATAGAAATAGCAAAGGAATAATGGCGTTATTGATACAGTATTTTAAAAAAGGCTGGGCCGTTGTTGCCAAGAACTTTAGGTTCTTACTATGCAGAATAAAAGTGGTGATATTCCACCCCATGATAAACACCCCAATGGCAAACCCAACAATGGCGGTACTGATGGGGGTTACGGCGTCTAAGTATTCTGGTGCAAGATATAAACTAGAAGCTCCAAAAGTGGCCATGAAATTTCCTGTAACCGTTGCAAAGAGAATATACCAGAATAACAGGAGTACCTGGTATTTCCTAAAATGCAATAAGCACAATTGCACTGGCAAAGAAAACCATATTCCTACCAGGTATTTTTTCATGAAAGTAATTTAATTGGTTTTCCTTGTCCTTATCAAGTACCAAGTAGTGACCAAGGATAAAAGCAACATCATACCAACTAACTGGTGTAGTTCAGCCATCCATTCAAATAAGCCCCAATGTCCAGAAATGATTCCAGAACTAGACAACACGGTAAGTATGCCCAATGCTACTTGCAAAACCACCAAGAGAGCAGGTATGGGTCTGATAATACTATAGGCTTTTGTGCCACTGGTCTTATACAATTGAATGGTCCAAATGATGATAAATATAAGAATCAAATAAGCCAAGCCACGGTGTACAAAATGAATAAAGATTTTATTGTCAATGGCATTAAGTAAGAAACCATCGGTTACCAAATTAGCAGGTATCCATTGTCCATTAATGGTTGGCCAGGTTGCCGCAATATTGGCCGCTTTATGACCAGCCATGAGGGCACCATAAGCCAGTTGTAGAATTACTAGCAAAATCAAGACTAGGTTCCATTTTCTGGCTTTGGGTTGGTAACTAATAGCCGATGAAGGAATCAGTAAAGACAGGGCAAACCAATAGGTATAACAGAGTAACCCAATGGCAAATAGAAAATGCAGGGCCAATCTGGTTGGTTTTACATACACTGCGTCTCCAGTTAAACCACTGGCTACCATAATCCAACCAATGGCTCCTTGTAAGGCACCCAGCAAAAACAAATAGACCAAGGGCTTGATCATTTCTTTTTGAAAATGTTTTCTTACCAAGAAATAGATAAAGCCAAAAGCAAAAACCAGTCCAATGGTTCTGGCCCACAAACGGTGGAACCATTCCCAGAAAAAAATGAATTTGAAATCCTGGAGTGAAAAATCAAAATTGAGTAATTGAAACTGTGGGGTCTGACGGTACTTCTCAAACTCTACCATCCATTGGGTATCATTTAAGGGCGGTAAAGAGCCCGTAACCACATCCCATTGGGTAATGGACAAACCGCTACCTGTTAAGCGGGTAATACCCCCAAGGGCTATCTGAACAATGGTCATGGCTACTCCTATCAAGAGCCAGGTGGCCACCAGTTTATTGGATCTATTGGTTGATTCCATAATTACTTCACTAGCTATTGCAAATCTAGGAATATAACAGTGGGTTTGCCTTTTTGTTAATTGAATTTGATGGTCTGATCTCAAATGGGGAATTTTAAGCCATGTTAGCTACTCATTTTCAGAAAAAATTACTGGAAGCCGGTTGCGATGAAGCCGGAAGGGGTTGCTATGCTGGGCCAGTATTTGCTGCTGCAGTGATCTTACCCAAAAACTTTCGTCATCCCTTGTTGAACGATAGCAAACAGGTAACAGAAAAAAATCGCAATATTTTAAGACCCATCATTGAAGCAAATGCCTTGGCTTGGGCAGTAGCAAGGGTGGAAGCAGCAGAAATTGACAGAATCAATATTTTAAAAGCCTCTTTTCTGGCCATGCACAAAGCCATTGAAGCCTTAGAGCAACAGCCGGGATTATTGTTGATTGATGG
>CAIZMD010000131.1 GCA_903933995.1 uncultured Bacteroidota bacterium | reverse complement strand
TTGTAAGCAATGTAGACGGAACTCATATTGTAGAAACCCTAAAAAAGGTAAATGCTGCTGAAACACTTTTCTTGGTAGCATCCAAAACCTTTGCTACCCAAGAAACCATGACCAATGCCCACACTGCTAGGACTTGGTTTTTAGAATCCGGGGCCAAAGAATCAGATATAGCTAAGCATTTTGCTGCTTTGAGTACCAACGAAAAATCGGTAACTGCTTTTGGTATTGACAAAGCCAATATGTTTGAATTTTGGGACTGGGTTGGTGGCCGATATTCTCTTTGGAGTGCTATTGGTTTATCCATTGCACTAACCATTGGTTACGAAAATTTCATTGACCTTTTAAAAGGTGCTGAGTCTGTAGACAAACACCTGAAAACAGCTCCATTTGATAAAAACATTCCTGTTCTTATGGCTTTGATTGGTCTTTGGTATACCAATTTTATGGGTGCCCAAAGTGAAGCCATTCTGCCTTATGACCAATACCTGCACCGCTTTGCCGCCTATTTTCAACAAGGAAATATGGAAAGCAATGGTAAGAGCATAGACAGAAATGGAAATCCAGTAAACTATGCTACAGGTCCAGTGATTTGGGGTGAACCAGGTACCAATGGACAACACGCATTTTACCAACTGATTCACCAAGGAACACCGCTGATTCCATGTGACTTTATTGCACCAGCTATTAGCCATAATCCTACTGGAGATCACCACGTAAAATTGATGTCAAATTTCTTTGCCCAAACCGAGGCTTTAATGAATGGCAAAACTGAAAATGAGGTAAAGGTTGAGTTGATGAAAGCTGGTAAAACAGAAGATGAGATTAAGAAACTCACTCCATTCAAAGTGTTTGCGGGAAACAAACCCACTAACTCTATTTTGGTTAAGGAAATTACGCCTCATAGTTTGGGAACCTTGATTGCATTGTATGAACACAAAATATTTGTGCAAGGGGTACTTTGGAATATTTTCAGTTTTGACCAATGGGGAGTAGAATTGGGCAAACAATTGGCCAATCAAATTCTACCAGAATTAGAAGCATCTGATAAAGTAAGTGCACATGATAGTTCTACGAATGGTTTAATCAATAGTTTCAAACAATTCCGTAAAGCAAAATAAAGAGATGGAAATTTGCATCAGACCTATTGAGCCCAAAGACAATGCGGCTATTGCTAAGATTATCAGAACTGCTTTGGAAGAATTTGGCGCCAATAAACCTGGTACGGTTTATTTTGATGCAAGTACTGATGATTTGTACAGTTTGTTTAAAAACCAGGCTGGTTCTGTTTATTTTATTGCAGAAGAAGACGGCTCATTATTAGGTGGTGCTGGAATTTTTCCAACTGAAGGTTTGCCTTCAGGAGTTTGCGAATTGGTTAAAATGTATTTAGCCAAAGCAGCCAGGGGTAAGGGTTTGGGACAGAAAATGATCAGCCATGTAATGGACTGGGCCAAAGAAAATGGCTATCAAACCGTATACCTCGAAACCATGCCAGAATTATCAAAAGCAGTAAAAGTCTATGAACATTTTGGGTTTCAGTATTTAGATGCGCCTATGGGCAATTCTGGTCATTGTGGTTGTGATCTTTGGATGTCAAAATCGCTTTAGCAAATATCTTACATACTACTTCAAACAAAAGACCCGATTCATTGAATCGGGTCTTTTTATTCTCTCTATCTACTGATTTGACTTTTAATTACCACTTATCAACTTCCTCGTTGGCAGTTGGATTA
>CAIZMD010000130.1 GCA_903933995.1 uncultured Bacteroidota bacterium | reverse complement strand
TGAGTTTGATATTGATGATGCCCGCATTACCCTGTGCATCATATTTAGCCGATGGATTGCTGATCAATTCAACTTTGTCTACCTGACTAGCCGGCATTGATTTGAGCCAATTGGCTAGGTCCTTGGCGCTAAGCTGGGTGGGTCTTCCATCTATCAACACATTCACACCTGCTTTGCCACTCATATTAATGGTCTCTTCATTGGTATTGGAAACGCCAGGCGCCGATTGCAGTACTTCAAACACGGTTCCAGTGCTTGCCACTAGATTGGATTGTACATTCAAAATGGTTTTGTCGGTTTGAATTTCTACAAAGGGCTTCTTGCTTTTAACTACCACTTCTTGTAAAACCGTTACTTTCTCTTTTGAAAGGCTGTCTTTTGTACTTATTAGTTTGGCACTGTCTTTGGCCAAAGTTTGTAAGGGAGTTTGAGAACGCAGGGAACTTGCAAAAAGAAAAACTGCTACTAAACAGAGCAGAAATGGAAGACAAAATTTGGGTTCGCCCTTTTTTAAAACTGTGCTGATTTGTTTCATCTGATTGGTTTGATGAAACAAAAATGGTTTAAGCAAAAGGCAGAAGGGTTGCAGATAATGATTTGAGCCAGACTTAGTTGGTCTCAAATCTTCAGAAGACCCAAGCTAGAGGTCTCAAATCTTGCAAATGATTGATTTAAAATTAGTTAGAGTCCTTGTGGCCAGCCCTACCCCTGCTGTTCCATCCATGTTTTGGGGCTTGTTCCCATGGCTTTTTTAAACGCCCTATTAAAAGTTGCCTTGCTATTAAAGCCGCAATCATAGGCAATAGACAATAGTGTTTGGGATTGTTGATCCCCAGCTTTTAGCTTTTCCACCACCGCTTGAACTCTGTAATAGTTGACAAAATCATTGAAGTTCATGCCAAAGCCTTTGTTAATAGCCCTGGATAAAAGAGAAGGATTGGTGCGGAGCTTTTTGGCCAAATCAGTCAAGGAAAGTTCGGGCTCTTCATACATTTTAAAAGCCACTACCATTTCCTGAATCTTGTCTTTCCATTCCTTGATAAAGGCAACATCAGCGTCTTGATCCGTTACTTGGTCATCCATGACAATCATTTCTGCCTCTTCCACCAAGACATCGTTCACAGTATGGTATTGTAATAACAGGGCTGATTTACTGGTGAATAGGTCTGCGCTAAATCGCATTTTGGTTCTTACTGAATTGGCATGGCCGGAGACAGCAATATAATAAAAGGCAATACTGAAACCCAGAAAATACCACCAACTGCCAATGTATGCTATTGATATAAATAAGCTAGTTAGAAACAAGCTAAATTTCAAAATCAACATACTCAGAATGGCCAATAAAAAATTGCGAACCCATTTAAACTGAACAGCATCGGCGTAGCTAACTACCTGCACCATCAATTGTTTATAGAGATCATAGTAGCGAATACTGGCGCCAAAATAAATGGCCATACTCACATAACCAAGTACTTGGTACCAGGTATCAAATTCCCTATCTGTACCCTCTTCTAAAAAATAATAGTCTTTGACAATCAGTTTGTCTACCACCACAATCAATACAGTATATACTAGGTACAAACAACCGGGAATCAATTGCCACCAATCTTTCTTGCTAAATTGAAAGGAGGGGTTTAAGAGACTTTGTACATAAAAGAAAATGACTGGGCCAATAAAGAACAAGTGCTGAAAGGTCACATAAAAGATAATATCTCTAAAGGGCTGGGTATCATACCAACCCGCAAAACCCAACATCCAAGGACAGATATAAAGGACGCTTAGTATTAGGAATACAGAAAGCCATTGATCAGATGCATTTTCATTTCTGATTCCCTTTTTCAACAAGAGCAGGGAATAGACCAAGCCATGTACAAAAAAGATCAACAGGATACTACTATAAAATCCAAATTCAAAATGCATATACTGTAAAATAGAAAAACTTACCGAATTTAT
>CAIZMD010000129.1 GCA_903933995.1 uncultured Bacteroidota bacterium | reverse complement strand
TCATATACGAGAGTTGGTGGCAAATGTGTATCTAGACCATCGTGATTTTATTCAACCTCTATTTGTTGATGAATCTGTTGCTGTTAGAACGCCAATGACATCCCTAAATGGTATTGCAGCAGATACTATAGTAAGCCTACTTGAACAAATTGCATCAGATTTGGAACAGGGTATTAGTAAGTTCTTATTATTTCCGGTACCCTTGTCTAAGTCAAATCAGGATTTTGATTTTAGTTTTGTGCTCAAAGCTTTGCAAGCTATCAAACAAAAATTTGGGTCCCAGGTTTGGATAGCTGCTGATACTTGTTTGTGTGCTTATACCCAACATGGGCATTGTGGTTTGCTCAATGAAACCCAAACAGCCGTCTTGAATCATGAGTCTGTTACAGTACTTGCTCAGTATGCGCTAGCATTAGCCAAAGCTGGTGCAGATTGTATTGCGCCAAGCGATATGATGGACGGAAGAATTGCTGCCATTAGAAAAATATTAGATAATAATGGATTTGATCAAATAGCCATCTTGAGTTATTCGGCTAAGTTTAGTTCTCAATTCTATGGTCCTTTTAGAGATGCCTGTAAATCAAGTCCTGGAAATAATCCGCTTTTAAAGGATCGGAAAACCTATCAGTTTTCTGCATTCAATGCGCAAGACGGTTTGCTATCAACTATTAGAGATATTGAAGAAGGGGCAGACATGGTGATGGTTAAACCAGCATTGCCTTATTTAGACATTATCCAAACCATTAAGCAGGAAACCCAATTCCCATTGGTTGCTTATCATGTGAGTGGTGAATATCAGGCTTTAGAATTATTGGCCGAAAACCAATTGGTAGATAGAAGTCAAGCGCATCTTGAAATCTGGACTTCCTTAAAAAGGGCTGGGGCCGATGCAATCATTTCTTATGCTGCAAGACATGCCAAAGAGTGGATTGCAACACTAAAATATTAAAGAGAAATTATTAGTATACAAATTTGGTGGACTAATAAACTTCTCCTAGTTTTGCTCCCACAATATCCAATTATCAGACATGAAACCGATTCATTTGACAATGACGCTCCCTAGTATTTTATTTTCCAGCACTGAAAATTTTGGTTGTTGTTGCTGATTTGAAAAATCTGCAGCAAAGCAGATCCACACAATGAAAAACCTTTTTTTTATCTAATTAGTCTACTGAAATAATAGACAAATAAATTAACTGATTTCACATGAAACACACCAGTATATTATTAGGATTTCTATTACCCATTTTTAGTCTTGCCCAATTTTCAGGTAAAGTTGTTAGCGGAAACAACACTGCCATACCTTATGCCAATGTAAACATTAAAGGAACTAAATTCAATACGGTTACCGATAGTTCAGGAAATTTTCGATTTTCAAAAATTGATAAATTTCCATTTACCGTTGTTGTTTCTTATACCGGTTTTGAAAAACAAGAAAAGCAAATTAGAAGTACTGCCGATAACAATATGTTGTTTCAGTTAGAAGTACTCTATCAGCGGGATACCATTATTGTAACATCGCGCAGGCGCAGAGAAGTATTACAAGACGTGCCTATTTCTATTTCTGTGATTAGTGGATCCAAAGTAGAAGATGCTGGAGCTTTTAACGTGAACAGAGTAAAAGAGTTTGTTCCCTCTGTTCAATTATACACTTCAAATCCTAGAAATACAGGGATCAATATTCGTGGTTTGGGTTCTCCATTTGGTTTAACCAATGATGGTCTTGATCAGGGAGTTGGCTTTTATGTAGATGGCGTTTATTATGCACGCCCTGCTGCCGCAACCCTTGATTTTATTGATATTGAGCGAATTGAGGTATTGCGTGGCCCACAGGGAACTTTGTTTGGTAAGAACACTACTTCTGGTGCTTTGAATATTACCACTAAGAAACCCAATTTTAAATCAGGTGCCAATTTTGAATTGAGTTATGGCAACTATGGTTATATACAGGCTAAGAGTTCTATCACTGGCGCTTTGAATAAGCGATTAGCTGGACGTTTGTCTTTTTCCGGTACCCAAAGAGATGGTACTGTTGAAAATGTTCGCACCAATAAAAAAACCAATGACTTAAATAACCTTGGTTTTCATGGTCAATTATTGTACAAAGTATCAGAAAATACCAATATCAATTTTTCAGCGGACGCTTCCAGTCAAAAACCAGATGGTTATGCCCAGGTAGTAGCTGGAGTTGTTAGTACTAAACGCGCGGCATACAGACAGTTTGCAGCTATCACTGCTGATCTAAAGTATAGTCTTCCCAGTCAAAACGCATTTGATAGATTAATTGATCATGATACCCCTTGGAATTCGGATAATGATTTTGGAGGTGCTTCTGTTAACATAGATTCCAAAATTGGTTCTGGAACATTTACTTCTACCACAGCTTGGCGTTATTGGAATTGGGGTCCATCTAATGATCGTGATTTTACAGGTTTGCAAGCATTGGCCAAGTCTCAGAATCCTGCAAAGCACCAACAATGGTCTCAGGAATTTCGTTATTCTGGTGAATTAGCTTCTAATGTAAATGCGGTATTTGGTTTATTTGCCTTGGGTCAAGAAGTGAAGATTGATGGTAATGAAGAATCAGGGAAAGACCAATGGCGTTTTGTGCAAAGCACTACCAGTAACCTTTGGCAGACTCCTGGTTTATTAGATGGATATGGGATTAAGACAAAAGCATCCATTAAGTCTTTAAGCGCGGCCGCTTTTGCCAATATTGATTGGGAAATTGCAAAAGGTATTCATGTGCAACCTGGTCTTCGTTTTAATTTTGACAAGAAAGATGTTGCTTATAATAGGGTAGCTGCGGGTGGATTGCAAACTACCGATGCAGCATTATTGGCTTTGAAAAATTTGGTGTACACTAGCCAGTCTTATGATGCCAATGCCGATGAGAATAACCTGACCTATCATTTAACCCTATCTTATAGACCTAGCAAAAAGATCAATGCGTTTGCCACTTATTCAACTAGTTTCAAACCAGTGGGAGTGAATGTAGCTGGCTTACCAAACAATGCTAATAACACTGCAGCAACAGATCTGGCCGTGATCAAACCAGAATATGTAAAACATCTTGAATTGGGTATCAAAACGACTCCTTT
>CAIZMD010000128.1 GCA_903933995.1 uncultured Bacteroidota bacterium | reverse complement strand
TAAAGCCCGGAAACACTCTTACTGCAGCAGTAGCTGAATCTTTGCAACCACCGGTGCTAGTAACAATTAATTTTAATTGATACACACCCGTGTCTTGATAAGTATGGGAAGGGGTAGGATTGCTAGAAAAATTAGTAGCAGGAAATTTGGTTTCACCAAAATCCCAGGCATAACCACTTACGGTTGAATTCAATGATTCATTTTGAAAATTCATGGTGAATCCATCGCAAGTAATATAGCTAGGCTTGAGCGATGCGGCAGAAATGGAACAGTCTGCCACCGTAATATGAATTTCTTTTCTGGTTCTCCCAATCAACACCCCGCCTCGATATTCTAAAACCCAAACGGCTAAAATATAATCTCCCACACCCGATGGCGCAATGCCTGAAATAATGCCTGTTAAGGGGCTAATACTCACACCGTTGCCCAGCGGGCTGTTGCCAGAAAATCCACCACCATAGGGAACGCCAATATAAGGAGGATTGGCAGGAGGATTGGGTTGTGTACCAGCTTGACTTGTGTTACCACCTGTTAGACCATCACAAAATTCGTAAACCAAACTATCATTGTCTACATCGGTTGCACTAAAGTCAAATACAAAGGGACTATTGTAACAAACAATGGCGGTATCTTTTTGAGCAAATGCGGGACTAGAATTTTTAGAATAATCGGTGCCAGAAATAGTGCCAGGAATGGTATTGGTATAAGTGACGCCAATACTACTAGAATTACCACTTACATTGGCAATGCCATTAATTCTACAGCATCTTTGAACAGAAAGCACATAGCCATTTGGATTATTGGGCAATTCAACCTGTGTTACATAGTTGTCAATAAAATAACAGACTTTACCAAGCGGAGGATTGCTCAAACATGGATCAAAACTGGTTTTATTGGGATTGTCTGAACTAGTCAGTTGAATAGATACTGTTTGAATGACTTGCACATTAGATTGTGCATCAAAAATTCCCAAATAAACCCGTTGGTCTCTTTGTAAACCTGTAGAGCTACAATCCAAGTATTGCTTTACCGTAATCCTATATATACTGCTATTGGAAGATCCCGGACTTACGTATTCATATTGGATCCATCCACCTTTTAGGTGATTGGCCCATATGGAATTACTGGAAAAGAGGCATAAGCATAGCAGCACCAAGGCCAATAATTTGGATGGTAGCAGGGGTTTGACCAAATAAAAGGCCTTAGTTAGAAAATTGGATTGTTTCATGTTCCGTGTTAAAAATACAATTTGTTACCCTACACCCGGTTCCCCTTTGTTTTTTTAACGGTGTTGCAACATAATTGATAGAGCAGGTTTGGATAGTCCTTGCTGCCCATAATACTGATCTTATCTAATTAAAACAATGGTACCCTTGCGAAATACGATTTTGCCCAGATAATCAATGCCTTCCGTTGCATACACATAAGTGCCACTGGGTTGTGTAGCGCCATTATAAACACCGTCCCAGCCCTTACCTATTTCAGTAGTGCTATAAAGTAACTGACCCCATCGGTTAAAAATATTAAAATAACGCAGTTTGGCTATCCCTATGGGGATGGGTTTTAATAGGTCGTTCTTGCTATCTGCATTGGGCGTAAACGCCGATGGTACAAATATTTCAGGCCCTGTTTTAAAGACCTTAACTAAGATTTCGTCTGTACTAAAACAATTGCCAACCCCTGTTACTTTTACCGTATACCTAATGCTGTCTACAGTAGGGTCTAATTGCACAATGGGATTGGCAATATTCACATTGCTCAAACCATTCTCTGGATACCATGCATAGATATTACCTCCGGTAGCATTGAGTTGCAAGGGTTGATCTATCACAATAACGGTATCTCTTCCTGCAAATGCTTTAACCGGTGGAACCATGGTCACCACAATGCTATCTGAAACTGGTTTTGGGCAGCCAAGGGTATCTGTAACTGTTAATAGATAGGTAGTTGTTTTAGTAGGACCTGCAATAGGGTTTAAGGTATTGGCATTGAGTAAACTACTGGCATTGCTCCATTTAAAAGCACTACCCTGAATAACAGCATGCAAGGGTAATTTGTAACCAATGCAAATACTGGTATCATTAGAAACGCTTACTTGAGGGTAGGGAACAACCTTGACGGATAAAGTATCCATGGCCGTGCATTTACCCAAATTAGCTAAAATGCTATAGTTTGTGTTTACCAAAGGTCTAACCAAGGGAGACTTAATAGGGTCAATTTTTTCTCCTGTATTACTCACCCAATTAAATCCAAGCCCTTGGGTATTGGCCCTAAGTCTAAAACTATCGGTTTGGCAAATCACGGAATCCAATCCAAGATGCACATTGATAAAATCCAACACATTTACTTTTACTGAATCGGTTCCCTTGCAACCATTGTCATCTACGTTTACATAATAGGTAGTAGTTGTTTTGGGATATACTAATGGCTTAGCGCTATCGGCATATAATAAGTGTTGATTAGGCGTCCAAGAAAAAACACCGTCACCTTTAACACCCAGTGCCAGTGTATCTATACTGCAGATTAGGGTATCTCTAAATGCCATTTGAATTACTGGATCTTGTTGTACATTGATATTTTGAAACAAAGTGTCAATACAGCCCTTGCTAGTTTCAACAATCATGGAAGCAATACGTACACCAGCATTGGCATATTTGTAATTGGCTTGTTTGGCTGTAGAAGTATCGGTTAATGAAGCAAGGTCTCCAAAATCCCAAGTACGCGCACTGATAGATCCATATTTAGTGGTACTCAAGTCATTGAATTGATAGGGCTTTTGTACACAGGATCCAATGACATTCATTTTTGGAAAAAAGCCTGGATAGACTAGTACAATGGTACTGTCTATGCCAACACAACCTCTTGGCCCCGTGACCTCTAAATAAGCCACATACCTACCTGTATCTGCATATTGGTGCCATGCTGTTGCAGCACTAGATAAATTGCTGGGAGAATTGGGTTCTCCAAAATTCCATTTATAATCCGTAATCCCTGAAGCCGAAGATTGGTTAGAAAAAAATACGGCAAGACTATCGCACTGAATCATTTTTTCAGGAAGGTCTGCTTCTATTAAATCGCAGTCTTGTACTTGTAAAATAAAATCTTTGCGGTGTTCCGAAATGGGTGTCCCAGCACGCCATTCAACAATACAAACATTCACCACATAATGTCCTGCATCAGGAGCAACACCACTAATGATTCCTGTTGCTTGGTTAATACTTACTTTATCTCCTAAGGGAGACATGCCAGAAAATGGGTTAGAATAATTAAGCGGGGAGAGGGTTAAATTGGTAGCTGGTTGCGCGTTATTACTGCCACTATTGGCGCCATAAGCATCACAAAACACATAGCTCAAACTATCAGCATCTGGATCAGTGGCGCCAAAGTCAAGCACAAAATTCTTTCTGGTACAAACCAGTGCCGTGTCTTTAAGTAAAAATTGTGGACTGCTATTATGACCAAATGCTAAACTACCGGTTCCGGGTATTTTGGTTACATAGTTACTTCCCACGCTTCTAGCACCACCAATATTGGTAATTCCGTCTACCCTACAACAACCATTTCTAGAAATGGTATAACCGCTTACATTATTGGTCAATTCCACCACATTGGTATACAACGCCACTTCATAACAAACTGTTGGTGCTCCTGTTAAACAGGGAAAGCTGCCAGTATTGAGTTGCATGGTACGAACGCCTCCATCAAGTCTTAGGCTAACAGAAAGCCTTAAATTGGTGCCTTCATAAATACCAGCAGTAACTACTTCATTTTCTAATTGTGGACCACTGGATTGGCAATCCCTAAAAAGGCGTAAGGTTATTCTATACATGCTGGTATTGCCATTGCCGGGCGATAGCCATTCATAATACATTTCTCCCCCCGCTATATGGCGCGCCATAGCAGGTAAACCGGTCAACACTATTGCCAGTACCAGGAGGAGTTTCCTCATCTGTTTTTTTTATAGGTTCTCTACAAAGTCCATGATATGTTTGGTCATGGCATCCGCAGCTTCCAACATGCCCATATGCCCAACGTTTTCTAAAATATGAATACTAGCATATAAGGGTAGTTTAATTTGCCCTAAAAGATCTACCAGGGGAGCTGCTACATCTTCTGTGCCAATAACGAATAATATGGGTAATGGGTTGCTTTCTAAAACTGAAGTCCTATCAGGCCTATTACGCATGGCTAGCGTATATTGTTGGCAGGCCTTGGTGTCAAAATGGGCTGCTTGGTCAATTTGGGCCTGTACTATTTGGGGATAGTCCTTTTTAAAATTTGCAGCAAACAATGTGGGAATGGTATTGCGTAAAAATGCTCCCGCTCCATATTGATCCATTAATTCCACAGCCTTTAATCTATTGGCTTTTTTCTCATCGCTATCGGCATAAGCCGTGCTATGAATTAATCCAAAACCTACTAGTCTTTCTGGATATAATTCGGCAAATGCAAGGGTAATATAACCACCCATGCTATGTCCTAATAAACAACAGCTGTCAATGCCTTCCGCGTCTAGGATGGCAATTAGGGCTTTGGCATAATCTGCTATGTCTACATTAGATTCATTCAACCGGCCTGATTTTCCAGTTCCAGGAAGATCAGGAATTAATACCAGCATGGATTGCTCTAAAACAGCTAGTTGTTGGTCCCAAACATGTCCGTCTTCTCCAAAGCCATGCACCAATACCAAGGCTTTGCCCATTCCCAATTTTTGGTAACTCAGTTCTGTGTCTTTAAAAGGAATGGATTTATACATAATTGGATTATGCTCGCATTTTGTCTTTGAGCAATAGAAAGATACGGTAGATTAAGATGAGACCGGCCAATAAGGCTGCAATCCTATACAACCAATCACCGTGTTTGGTATAAAAAGTAATTTCTTCATTAATCTGTATAGGATACTTGAGACTGCCAGCAGTATCCCAAGCCTTGGTTTGAATAATATTACCCTTGTCATCTATCACGGCAGAAATACCTGTATTGGCACTTCTGGCTACCCATTTACGAGTTTCAATGGCCCTTAGTCTGGCATAGTCCAAATGTTGTTTGTGTCCGGGTGTATTGCCCCACCAACCATCGTTGGTAATAATGGCCAATAGATTGGCTCCTTTAGCAGCATAAGTACTTACGTATTCACCATAAATACTTTCATAACAGATAATAGGAGCTGCTATATAGGGGATGTTTTTAGAACCAAAAACAGCTGCTTCTTCGGAACGGCCATATCCTCCGGTAGTACCTCCAAATTGTTCAAAAACAGGACCTAAAAAATTCAAGAATGTAGGAAGGGATTCTACGCCAGGTACCAATTTACTTTTATTGTAAAACTGTAAAATCTCATTGGGTCTAATATATACTGCCGCATTAAAAGCATCATAGTAAGTGCCGTTATCTCCCTTGCGCGCAGTGGCTGTTGCATTATTTTCTGTATAAGCTTTAAAGGTTTCCACGCCTGTGAGTAGGGCCAAATTGGGATGTCTGTTTACAAATTCAAATACGGGTTGATAATAGCTATTTTCTCTTACATGGTTTTGCCAATCGGCTACACTCAAGGCTGTTTCAGGCCAAAGTACCAAGACTGTATTGGAATCAATTTGTTGCTCTGATAACTGAATCATTTTGGCAATCTGTTCACTGGCAGAAGACTGATTGAATTTTTCATAAGGGTCAATATTGGGTTGCACCATGACCACATTCTTATACAATGGTTTATTAAAACCCTTGTCAATAAAATAAAACAAGTTGTAAAATGACAATGCCAAGGGGATTAATAAAATGGGTAAAAATTTGAGTACAATTTTTGCAAAACCGGCTTGCTGTCTAATAGCTACAATCATTTCCCAAACAAGGATATTAGTGAGAATCACCCAAAGGGTTCCGCCACTCACACCTGTGTATTCATACCATTGCACCCATTCAGGATGAGAAGCAAATACATTGCCAATGGTCAACCAGGGCCAACTTAATTGCCAGTTCAAATGAATGTATTCAAAGAGCATCCAAAAGCTTATCAAGGACAAATAGCCAAGACCCTTTCCCATTTTTTGACGCATGGCAAAAAAGCCCACCCAAGGGATACACATGAGTAAACTATTGGCAATAATGGCTGCCACACTACCTATATCCGTGCTATTCCAGATCCACCAAGTGGTACTGGCATTCCAGGTAAGTAGGGCTAGAAAAACCAACCAGAAAAAATGTGATTTTTTTTGACTGTTTTCTGCCAAATAGAATAGGGGGCAAAAACCTAGAAAGACCAAAAAAAATAAGGGCGATACCGGCCAAGCGGCATAAAGCATGAGACCTGCTAAAAGGCTCCAACCTATAGAAATAATTCTTTTCAAATGCATGATTTATAAGGGGAAGTTCGGAATAATTTATGAATCACATATTAAATGAAGGCAAACAAAAAGGGATGATCTTTTGGACCATCCCTTTCAAGTATTTGAGCAACTTATTTTTTTGAATAGTTAGGTGCTTCCTTGGTTACGTCAACATCATGCGCATGGCTTTCTTTCATACCCGCATTGGTAATTTTGACAAACCTAGCTTTCTGTAAGTCTTTGATGGTAGCTGCACCACAATAACCCATTCCTGCTCTTAGGCCACCAACAAATTGGTAAACAATCTCGCTAAGGTTGCCTTTATAAGCAACACGGCCTTCAATGCCTTCGGGTACAAATTTTTTGATATCGTCTTCTACGTCTTGGAAATAGCGGTCTCCACTTCCCTGACTCATAGCGCCTAAGGAACCCATACCACGGTATTCTTTGAACTTTCTTCCTTCATAGATAATGGTTTCTCCAGGGCTTTCTTCTACGCCAGCAAATACAGAACCCATCATCACCATATTGGCTCCAGCAGCAAGTGCTTTCACCATATCACCCGTATAGCGGATCCCTCCATCTGCAATCACTGGAATCCCTTTTGCTTTTAGTGCAGTGCTTGCTTCCATAATGGCTGTTAATTGTGGAACACCGGCGCCTGCTACAATTCTAGTAGTGCAAATAGAACCCGGTCCAATACCCACTTTTACACAATCGGCACCAGCCGCAGCCAAGGCCAATGCACCTTCTGCTGTACCCACATTTCCTGCAATGATTTGTAAGCCTTTGAAATTTTTTCTAAGACCTTTTAGTGCTTCAATCACACCCTTGCTATGACCATGAGCAGAGTCAAGCGTAACTATATCTACACCCACTTGCTGAAGCGCATATGCACGGTCATGTAAGTCTTTGGTAATGCCCAAAGCAGCACCTACCAATAACCTACCCAATCCATCTTTGCAAGCATTGGGGTTTTTGCGAATTTGTAAAATATCTCTATAAGTAATCAGACCAATTAACTTACCCTGTTTGTTAACTACGGGCAGTTTCTCAATCTTATAATTGCGTAAAATATTTTCTGCTTTCTTTAAATCAGTTCCTTCAGGAGCGGTAATCAGTTTTTCCTTGGTCATGACTTCAGAAACCTTTTTCTTGTTATTGGTTTCAAAACGTAAGTCCCGGTTGGTTAAAATACCAACCAATTTCTGACCAGCATCTACAACAGGAATCCCACCAATTCTATTTTCCTTCATCAATTTTAATGCGTCACCAATGGTGGCGTCTACCAAGAGGGTAATAGGGTCAATAATCATACCGCTTTCACTACGCTTTACTTTGCGCACTTGCTCGGCCTGACGTTCAATACTCATGTTTTTGTGTAGGATTCCTAATCCACCTTCTCTAGCCAAAGCAATGGCCAAGTTGGCTTCTGTAACGGTATCCATGGCTGCACTGAGCATGGGAACATTCAAAATAATACTCTTGGTAAGGTTGGCACGAATATCCACTTCTCTGGGTAAAACCTGACTGTATGCGGGCATTAACAATACGTCATCGAAGGTGAGACCTTCGCCGAACAATCTGGAACTGGAAGCGCCTGTGCTTTGGGAACTGTTTCTTATTGCCATATGCGAAGATAGGAAAACAGGCAATTTATTGCCAAAACAATTTTTTGTAAAGTCCTGGAATGCTTACTGCTATTGGTTTTATTTGGGTTTGTGTGTAAACCAAAATTCCCTACAGTTCAGAGAATCCTTATTTTGCGCTAAGGATTTGGGTATGAAGCATCCTTATTTTGCTTGAATGCAAAAGGCACTGAGAATCCTTATTTTTGCGCCAATGAATAAGGCATCACATGCAATAGACGCACCACTTTTTACTTTCCAATTTGCCCTGCTTTGTTTGAGTAATTTTTTGTTCTCTGCCAGTTTCTCTATGATGATTCCAGAATTGCCAGCTTACTTAACAAGTTTGGGTGGAGCGCAATACAAGGGTTTGATCATTGCACTTTTTACACTCATGGCCGGAATTTCTAGACCATTTAGTGGAAAGCTCACAGACAAAGTGGGAAGGGTGCCTGTGATGTTTTTTGGTTCCTTGTTTTGCGTGATTTGCTCCTTACTCTATCCTGTGTTAACTACTGTAGCGGGCTTTTTAATTCTGCGTTTTTTTCATGGATTTTCTACTGGCTTTAAGCCAACAGCAACATCCGCTTATGCAGCCGATGTAGTGCATGAATCTAGAAGGGGAGAAGCCCTTGGTGCTTTGTCAATAGGATACACAGTGGGAATGTCTGTAGGTCCTATCTTGGGAAGTTGGTTGGTGACTGATTTTTCATTTAACATCATGTTTTATGTAT
>CAIZMD010000127.1 GCA_903933995.1 uncultured Bacteroidota bacterium | reverse complement strand
TGACAAATATGGTCTAAGTGGTCTATCATCACTGATAAATTGCAATTCATAGACTCAGGGGTTGAGACACCACGTTGCCAACCTGGCACCATCATCCAGGCATCCAGTGCCCCTCCAATCACCGCATCTTTTTGAATCAAGGCCTTGATCATCTCATCGCTAAATTGTCTGTTATGATTTACCAGTGCGCGGCAATTATTATGAGATGCCCAAATGGTACCATCATAGAGTTCCATGGCATCCCAAAATGCTTCATCACATAAATGCGTGGCGTCTAAAATCATATTGAGCGAACGCATTTCTTTGAGTAGGTTTTTACCCATCTCATTTAAATGTCCAGAAGCATCGGTACCATTGGCATACCTGCCTGGTCCATAATGTCCAGGACCTACAGCACGCAATCCATAAGCATAAGCTATATGCAAATGATCCAGTGTGATGAGAGAATCTGCACCTTCTAAACTTAACACATAACCAATGGCTTTGTCTTTGTGATGGGGATCTTGATTCCAGTAAGACAAGTGCTGTTCTAATCCTTGCTGGTCCTTGATCTGACGCATTTCACCAGCAGCTTCCATGGCACGGTACCAGGCCAATTGCCCTTGGGTTTGTGCCCAAGCCTGTTCGGGTGAATGCCATCCTTTGAGTGTGCTTCCGGGTCCTACGTATCGGGCAATTTGTGTGGCTACCACCAACCCAATATTGCCTTGTCTAAGTGCAGGTAAGGATACGGTTCCCTTGGCCCTATCTGGTTTGTCTCTCATGTCTGTTTCAGATGCGCGAATCTCCTGAACACTTAAGCACAGGTTTCTATTCCATTCCATGGCATTCATGGCCAAATCCAAATGAGCGTCTATCAAAAACATTAAAAATTGATTTTTCTATTTCTAGCAATCACCTGCCATTGCTGGGTATTTTCATGGTGTTGGATCACTTGTGCTTCTGCAAATAAAGCTACGGTTGGACAAATATGCACGGGTACCCCATACCATAAATCTCCCACGGCATATTGACTACTATCTGCCACCTGAACTACCATATGTTCCTCACTTTGTGAAACTGGAACAGCTTCTGGCGCATTTAAAAAATGTACACGGGGTAAGGGATTTTCTGCGGCAATGGCTTTGTGTCCAAGGTCTAAACAAAGTCTGTTGTCTTCCATGATAGAAATAATACTAGTAGCCACCAATGCCGCGTATTCAAAGGGTTCATCGGGTACAATATGTTTATAGCCCCAGTCCCAAAATACAAATGTGCCCGGGCTAAATTCTACGCCCTTTCTATGTGTATGGGTAGGAAAGCTTGGTGAACCTCCAGCTACCATTTTTAAGTTTTGTCCTGTTGATTCCTGAATAGCTGTATGCAAAGCGATGGCTCTTTCAAAAGCTTCATTGCTGCGCTCTTTTCTAATGGCCAAATCCGTGTCACGCAAGTGGCCATCATAGATATGCAAGCCTACTAATTGAATCCCAGTTAATGCCGCGCATGCTTGAAACAAATCCAATCCTTTTTCTGGAATAATTCCAGAACGATTCATGCCTACATTCAAGTCAATATAGAGGTCTAAGGATCTACCTGCAGCAGCAAAGGTCTTAGCAAGAATGGTAGCCGTATGTAAATTGTCTACTAGGGTTGCAAAATGCGTATTTGGATAATGTTCCACCAAGGCCAATAAACGCGGGGCTTTTGGTCCAGTTAATTGGTGAGCAATCAGCACGTCAGGAGCTTGAACCATACCCAACATTTCAGCTTCGGCAATAGTAGCGCATTTGAATTTCCGGATACCCTCGTCTAAGAGCATCTGGCAAACTTCTTTCATTTTATTGGTCTTCACATGGGGGCGTAAATTGGCTGAATTACCCGCCATCAATTTTGCTTGTT
>CAIZMD010000126.1 GCA_903933995.1 uncultured Bacteroidota bacterium | reverse complement strand
TCGGAAGTTGAGAAACTGATTGGCAAAAAATTTGGCGACGTCAACAATCCATTATTGGTTTCTGTTAGATCCGGTGCGCGTAAATCTATGCCTGGTATGATGGAAACTGTATTAGATATTGGTTTGAATGAAAAAACCATTGAAGGAGTAATCAAACAATCTGGTGATGCAAGATTTGCCTATGATGCATACAGAAGACTAATCATGATGTATGCCGATGTAGTAATGGAAAAAGCGGGCGGCATTGAAGTAAAAAATGGTAAGGGCATCCGTAAATTATTGGATGAAAAATTGGAAAAAATCAAACAGAAAAATGGTTACCAGTTTGATACTGATTTAAAAGTAGATGAATTGAAAGCCTTGGTAAAAGACTTTAAAGCTACCGTTTTAAAAGTATTGGGCAAACCTTTCCCAGAAGATCCATTTGAACAATTATGGGGCAGTATTGGTGCGGTATTTAGCAGCTGGAGCGGTAAGCGCGCTATTGAATACAGAAGAATTGAAAAAATTCCTGATGAGTGGGGAACTGCGGTAAACGTACAAGCCATGGTATTTGGGAATATGGGAAACACTAGTGCCACTGGTGTAGCATTTACTAGGAATCCAGGAAACGGGGAAAACAAATTCTACGGTGAATACTTATTGAATGCACAGGGTGAAGACGTGGTAGCTGGTATTCGCACACCCGCACCAGTGAATGAATATTCCAAAAATGACCAAAGTAAACACTTGCCTACACTAGAAAAAACTATGCCAGTAGTGTACAAGGAATTATTTGCCATTCAGTCTAAATTGGAGAAGCATTATAAAGACATGCAGGATATTGAGTTTACCATTGAAAAAGGAAACCTCTATATGTTACAATGCCGCATAGGTAAACGCAATGGTATTGCTGCGGTGAAGATTGCTTCAGACATGTACAATGAAAAAGTCATTGACGCAAAAACAGCGGTGATGCGTGTAGGACCCAATCAATTGGTAGAATTATTATTACCCATGTTGGATCCAAAAATTCAAGCAGCTACCAAGCCCATTGCCAAAGGATTACCAGCTGGACCAGGTGGTGCCAAAGGCCGCGTGGTATTTAGCTCTAACGATGCAGTAGAATGGGCAAGCAAAGGAGAAAAAGTCATCTTGGTAAGAGAAGAAACTTCTCCAGAAGACGTAGACGGTATGCACAAATCTCAGGCCATTTTGACCACCAAGGGTGGCATGACTTCACACGCTGCATTGGTTGCACGTGGCTGGGGTAAATGCTGTATTGTAGGCTGCGCCGATATTGAAATTCATAGCGAAACAAAATCCTTTAAAGCCAATAACGGAACTTATATTAAAGAAGGCGATTGGATTAGCTTAGATGGTACAAAAGGTCTGGTATATCTTGGTAGTATGCCATTGGTAGACATTGATATTGACAAAAACCAGGCTTATAAAAATTTGATGAAGCTGGTAGACAAAGTAAAAGTATTGGGCGTTCGTACCAATGCCGAAACACCCAATGACGCAGCACAAGGTTTGAAGTTTGGCGCAGAAGGTATTGGGCTATTCCGCACAGAACATATGTTCTATGGTGAGGGAAGCGACGAACCACTTTTCTTGTTGCGCAAAATGATTGTGAGCAAAACAGAAAAAGAAAGAAGGGTGGCTTTGAATGACCTTTCCAAATTTGTGAAGAAAGACGTGAAAGCTACTCTGTTGACCATGCAAGGCTTGCCTGTTACTTTCCGTTTATTGGATCCACCATTGCACGAATTTGTACCGCATGATGCAGCCAAACTAAACCAGTTGAGCAAAGAGCTAGGCATTAGTATGAGCTTGTTAAAAAGAAGGGTGTTGGCATTACATGAAAACAACCCCATGCTAGGTCACCGTGGTGTTCGCTTGGGCATTAGCTATCCTGAAATTACAGAAATGCAGATCAGGGCTATTTTAGAAGCTACTGCGGAACTAATCATTTCAGGAAAGAAAGCACTTCCAGAAATCATGGTACCTGTTACATGTACTGTGAATGAATTGGTGCATCAGAAAGCCATTGTAGACAGGGTGTACAAAGAAGTTTGTGAAAAAACCAAACTGAAAAAAATCCCTTATCTCTATGGAACAATGATTGAAATTCCAAGGGCTGCATTGAAAGCAGAAAAAATGGCAACCGTAGCAGATTTCTTCAGCTTTGGAACCAATGACCTAACACAAATGAGTTTTGGATTTAGCCGTGACGATATTGGCGGATTCTTACCCAATTATCTTGATCAAAAAATCTTGGAAGACGATCCATTCCAAACCATTGACCAAGAAGGTGTGGG
>CAIZMD010000125.1 GCA_903933995.1 uncultured Bacteroidota bacterium | reverse complement strand
CCAATCAAAACTATAGCGAAGTTTCTTTGGGTCAGTTTACAGTTCCTAGGTACAAAGATCTAAACCTGTTTTTGATTGGTGCCAATTCTTCATCTAGTTCAGGGGGAGGCGTTTCTGTTTCTCTGGATTATATCAAATTGGTTCCAGCTTTCTAACAATCCTATAAACGTATAGCATAATAGACGATCATGCGAGTATCCATTCAAATAGTAACCTGCTTTCTTTTGGCTACGGCTGGTTTAACCAATAACCAGTTGTTGGCTCAAACAGCAAACAGTGCTCAAACAAAAAAGACAGCAGAGGCCCAAACGGTTAGTGGTTTGGTAAAGGACGCTGCCACCGGCAAGCCCCTAAGTGCCATTAGCGTTTCTGTGGAAGGTTTTTCTGCAGCGCTGACAGATGACAAGGGTAGGTTTAAAATTAGAATACCAGGTAAAACAGCTACCATTATTTTTAGTGGTGAAGGTTTTCAAACCAAGGAAACTGCACTAAGAGGCAGAACAGATCTAACTGTTGCGCTTTTTGAAGAAAGTTTCAATTCTATTTATGACCAAGTAAAATTACCTGCTGGTGATAAACGTGGTACCCAAACAGGATTGGCAGTCAATAGCATTAACTCAAATGGTAACTGGGGTAGAACCAATGAAACCACTGATGGATTTTTGCAAGGCAGGGCAGCAGGTTTGAACGGAACCATGCGTTCAGGTACACCCAATGCTGGTGCTTATTTAAATATCAGGGGTTTGAATTCTATGTATACCAATAACCAACCCCTAGTAGTAGTGGATGGAGCCATTTATGATATTGGTGATTATGGTAGTTCTGTAATTGGTAATCATTATACCAATGCATTGGCCATGATTGATCCAAAAGACATAGAGAATATAACCATTATCAAAGACGGAACATCTACCTATGGTACCAAGGGTGCTAATGGGGTAATTAATATTACTACCATTCACGCTAAAGACCAGGCCACTAAGATTGACTTTGCTGTTTTTGCAGGCGTAAACCAAGCTCCCAAAAACTTACCGGTGATGGAGTCTGCTGACTATCGTGTTTATGTGAGCGATTTATTGCTTTCAAGGGGTATGACCAATGCTCAGATTCAGGCCCAACCTTTTATGAATGATAATACTAGTAATCCTGAATACTATCGTTATCACAATCAAACCAATTGGCAGGACCAAGTATTGTCTAACAGCGCTTCTACCAATTATTATTTGAAAGTAACCGGAGGAGACAATATTGCCAAATACGCACTCTCTATGGGTTATGGTAGTAACAATGGTGTTACCGAGAATACCAAAATGACCAAGTACAATGTGCGTTTTAATGGTGATTTGAATATCAGCAACAGATTAACCGCTGCTACCAATTTCTCTTTTACCTATTATGACCACTTAATCAAAGACCAGGGCTTGGCACCAAAAACAAATCCTTTGTATTTGGCACAAACAAAAGCGCCTTTTCTAAATACCAATGAAGTGGACAATGTTGGAAATGTATCTCCCAACAGAGCGGACACAGATATTTTTGGGGTTAGTAACCCAGTTGCCGTAATTGAAAACATGTTCAATAGCAGCAAAGCTTACCGCTTCTTTGGAACCATTGCCTTTAATTACAAATTGTCTAGCACTTTGAATTTGGGAACTATTGTAGGAATCACTTTTGACAAAGCACGTGAACAACGCTTTGTTCCAAGAAAGGGTGTTGCCAATGATACTTTACCCAATGCCATTGCTGATAGCAGATTAGCTGGTAATGTAAAACGCATTAGCAATCTGTACAACGAAACCTTTTTGGAATACAATAAAAAATTCAGTCCCCTACATCAGTTCCAATTAAAAACAGGGTTGCGTTATATGCACGCCACCAATGAGCAAGATTTACAAATTGGTTATAACTCTGCCACAGACGATTTTATCAGCGTGGGAACCGGTGTAAACACTTTGCGTAAAGTGGGTGGAGATATTGGTAAGTCTGCATGGATCAACTATTACTTGAGTGCCAACTATACCTATAACAACAAATGGTTCCTTTCTTATAATATGGCCGTTGACGGATCTTCTAGATTTGGTCAGGACGCACAAGAAGGTATTAAATTGGGTGGTAATAGTTTTGCTGTACTGCCTTCAGTTTCTGCAGGATGGTTGGTTTCTTCTGAAAAATTCTTAGCAGGTGCTAAAAACTTAGACCTGTTGAAACTGCGTGTTAGCTTTGGTAAAACAGGCAATGATGACCTAGGTAATTATACTGCCAAACAAGCCTATATTTCTCAAAACTTATTGGGTATTCAAGGTTTAGTAAGGGGTAATGTGGCCAATCCACAATTACAATGGGAAACTGGAACAAGATTTAATATTGGTGCAGACCTTTCTTTGTTCAATGAGCGTTTGACTTTTGCTTTTGACTATTTCAGCAATAAGACCAACAAAATGTTGTCTTATGAAAACCTACCTACTGCTTCTGGTTATTTATATGCTATTTCAAATACGGGTGCTATGAAAAACACTGGTTTTGATTTTAGCGTAAACGCCAGAGTGGTAAACCAGCGTCAATTCAAATGGGATCTTGGTCTGGTACTGATGAAGTATAAAGGAACATTAACCCAATTGCCTCAAGATATTATTACCAATTATGGTGGTGCTAGTTTATTATCAACAGCAGGTGGTGTTGGTCCAGCCTCATTCTATGGTTTAAAATCTAACGGTGTATTTTCTACAGATGCTGAAGCCAATGCTGCCAACTTATTTAAAATGTTGCCCAATGGAACTTTAGCGCCATACCAAGCAGGTGATGTACGCTATGTAGATACCAATGGAGACAAAGTGATTGATGACCGAGACAGACAAAATATTGGTAACCCTAATCCAGATTATACTGGAGCGGTAACTTCTAAAATCAGTTGGAAATCATTTACCCTTGACTTCTTATTCACTTTCAGTTCTGGTAACCAAGTATACAATGGTGTAAGAAAAGCATTGGAGTCTCAGTCTGGAATGGAAAACCAATTGTTAAGTGTAAACAACCGTTGGAGGGCACAGGGTCAAATCACCAATATGCCAAAAGCAACTTGGGGTGATCCAATGGGTAATGCGGCTTTCTCTGACAGATTTATAGAAGATGGTTCTTTCTTCCGCATGAAAGCGGTAACCCTGAACTACCATTTGCCATTGAAACCAACCAATCTAATCAAATACATTAGCTTCTATGCAACTGGTAATAACCTACTCACTTTTACCAAGTACCTAGGATATGATCCTGAGTTCTATAGTGGAGAGTCAGTATTTGCTAGAGGGGTTGATATGGGCTTAGAACCTATTTCAAAATCAATTGTAGGCGGAATCAGGATTGGACTTTAATCAAGTATTTAAAAGGGATTTTCAATTATGAAATCAATTAGTATAAAAAAGAATTTCTTTGTTGGGGCAATGGTCTTGGTAGGCCTAGGTCTGGGTATCAGCTCTTGCAAAAAGATTTTGGACAAACAACCAGAAACTTTTTTGACAACGGGTCAAGTGTATCGAGACATTTTTGACGCAGACGCAGCCATCATTGGTGTTTATGGTAAGTTCATGGGACTTGCCAAACAGCATCTTGTTCTGAACGAACTGCGTGCAGATTTAATGCAGGTAACGGATAATGCCGATTCCTATATGCGTGAGATTAACCAGCATACTGTAACAGCAGGTAATCCTTATGCTGATCCTACTCCTTATTATTCCGTGATCAATAGTTGTAATGACGTATTGAAAAACCTGAAAATCATGTTGGCTGACAACAAGATTAAACAGGCTGAATATGATCAACGCTATTCTGATATTGGTGCCCTGCGTTCTTGGATTTACTTGCAATTGGGTATTCATTGGGGTGACCAAGTGCGCTATGTAACTAGTCCCTTAGAAACCTTGGCTTCTGCAAAAGACGTTGCTAATTATCCAGTGGTAACATTTGACCAGTTGCTTGATAGCTTGGTTAATTTTACCAATGCCCTACCTTATACCAGACCTTATCCCATGGGTGCTACCATCAACACGGGTTTGGTTACAAACGTTGACGGATCCAATACCCGTAGGTTCTTCATTGACAAATTTGCCCTGCTGGGCGATTTAAATTTGTGGAAGGGTAACTATAATAAAGCGGCAAATTATTATCGCAGCATTATGGAACCAGTTCTGAATGGCTATGACGTTGATAATGCCAATGGTTTGTATACCATTGGTGGTGACCAATACTACCAACAATCCAGACAGGCTTTTGCATCAGTAGCAGATAATAGAGATTTGTGCGTAGGATATATTCGTTTTAAAGAAGCTGATCAGGGTTCTTTAATTGACAACAATACCCAAGGATGGCGTTCTATGTTTGCGCGCGGTCAAGACAATTTGTGGATGCAACAATGGTTATGGGTACTTCCATTCAACAGCAATTTTGCACCAGAAAATCCTTTTGTTAATATGTTCTCTAATTCAGGTGGATCTTATTTGCTCAAACCTTCTAGAGAAGCCATGGACAAATGGAATAGTCAAACACAGTCAAATGGATTTCCTTTTGACGCGCGTGGTAACTTTACTTGGAGAACCCTGAACGGACAGCCCGTGATTGTTAAATACCTCTACAATTATTTAGACGCTTCTAGTTTGGCGCCCATTAATCCTTTGCAAAAACCAGGTCAATGGTTCTTGAACAGGGTTTCTAATGTGCACTTACATTTTGCAGAAGCTGCTAATAGAGATGGTAGAAGAAGACTGGCTGCTGCATTGTTGAACCAAGGAATCAGCACCACGTTTGATCCTACACCTGGCGTAACCGGTAGGGATGTAACCAATATCATGAACACATTGAGTGAGCCTTATCCTTATAATTTTGACGCAAGAAATGGTGAAACCCCAAGGTATCGTGGAGACTGGCATAGAAATGCTGGGATCCGTGGTTGTGCTAGGGTAATCCCTGCGGCCATTGTTGGAGACAGTACTTTGTCTATTGAAAGTGCTTTGTTAAATGAAGGCGCTTTGGAATTGGCTTATGAAGGTCACCGTTGGTCTGATCTGGTGCGTATTGCAACCAGAAGAAATGACCCAGCTATTTTGGCCAATGCGGTATTTAATAAATTGAGCAAAGACGGCAATCCAGCAGCAGCTGCAACCAGGACCAAACTCTTGGACAGGAAAAACTGGTTCCTGCCTTTCAAATAGTTCTACAGGCAAGCGTAGGATATAAAAATAAAGGTGATCTTAGGATTGCCTTTATTTTTTTAAAGAAGACCATTCATCCGTTCAAACGTGAACAGCAATCAAACAGGAACACTATTCAAACGGCGAACAGAAAACACAATACATGAAAAAGCATCCAAAAGCTCTTGCGATTATCACCATCAGTTTTTTATTGATGGCATTTACTGCACTGAAAGACGATAGACCAACGCTCTATATTATTGGAGATAGCACGGTGCGCAACAGCATGACCAATGGTCAGTGGGGATGGGGAACTTTGATCAGTGAATTTTTAGACAGTAGTAAAATTGCGGTGAGTAATCAGGCCATGGCCGGAAGAAGCACTAGAACTTTTATCAAAGAACAGCGCTGGGATAAAGTCTTGGCTACTTTGAAAAAAGGAGATTTTGTGATGATGCAGTTTGGACATAATGAAGGTTCTAAACCAGATACTTCTAAGGCGGGGTATCGTGGCGTTCTAAAAGGCGTGACCGAAGATTCTGTCTCTCTTACTTGGGCAGATGGCACTGTGGAGATGGTACATAGTTATGGTTGGTACCTCAAGAAATTTATTAAAGACGCAAAAGCAAAAGGCGCCATTCCTATTGTTTGTTCTATGATTCCTAGAAATGAATTTAGAGAGGGCAAAGTGATGCGCAGTGATAAAGACTACGGCAAATGGGCCAAGCAAGCAGCACAAGAAGCGGGTGCTTATTTTGTTGATCTTAATAGTATTACGGCAGATAAATATGATGCCATGGGCGATGTAGCCGTGAAAGCATTTTTTCCTGGAGACCATACCCATACCAATGAAGCGGGTGCAAGGGTGAATGCCCAATCCGTGATCAGCGGCATACGCGCACTACCCAATTGTCCCTTATTCAATTTTATCCAATTCAACCTTCCCGTTTCTTTTTCAAGTAATATGATTTTGCAGCGTGAAAAACCCGTTGTGATTTGGGGATCCGCCCCCGCTGCAAAATCAGTGACCATTGCTTTTGCCAACCAACGCAAAACCGTGCAAGCCGATAATACTGGTGCTTGGAAAATAGAGCTGGATCCCATGAAAGCTTCCACCACCAATAGAAACCTAGTAATCTACGCAGAGAACAAAGACAGTATTGTGATGAAGAATATCTTGGTAGGTGATGTTTGGCTTTGTTCTGGTCAGTCCAACATGGAATATACCTATGACCGAAAAATTAAAAGATACGCTTTACCCAAAAGAGGAGAAGACTTGCAGGAAATGGAAAAAGCCAATACCAACAAGTCAAACAATATTCGCTATCTCTACGTAGAAAGACTCAATACCAGACAGCCTTATTTACCATCTGTGGGTTGGGTAGACGCCAGTGATACGGTCATGAATTATGTATCGGCCATTGGCTATTTTTTTGCCAAAGAGGTTGAAGCCAAAACGGGTGTGCCCATTGGCATTATCAGCAGTTCATGGGGAGGAACAAGAATTGAACCCTGGATTCCAGACTGGGCTTATCAAAATTCACCAACCTTAAAAGACTCTGTTACAGGACCCAATTTTAAAGTAGATGGTGTACACCCTGGACAAATGTTTAATAGCATGATCAAACCCATGTTGCCCAGCACCATCAAGGGAATGCTTTGGTACCAAGGAGAATCTGATTTGAATATCCATGACCACGCAACCTATCCTGCAAAATTTGAATTATTGGTCAATACCTATAGAGACTTATACGCGGATAAAAAAATGCCCGTTTACTATGTACAATTAGCGCCGCATTTGTATAGCAAGCGCAAGGATCCATTACCACACGATGTCTACAAACTCCCCGAATTCTGGGAAGCACAAGCAGCTTCTTTAAACCTATCTAAAGTAGGCATGACAGTGACCACAGACTTGGTAGACAACTTGGGCGATATTCATCCACCCTATAAATGGGAGATAGGTCATAGACTAGCACTGCAAGCTTTGGCCAAGGATTATGGATTTAAGAAAACAGTTTTTAGTGGTCCGGCCTATCAGTCCATGAAGATCAAGGAAGACAAAATTATCCTGAGTTTTAAAACAGACGCCGCGCTAAAAACCACAGACGGAAAAGCACCCAATTGGTTTAGTCTGGCTGGCGCCGATGGTCAGTTTGTAGAAGCCAATGCCAGCATTGAAGGAAAGAAAATTGTCTTGCAAGCAGCTAGCGTGAAACAACCAACCCAAGTAAGATTTGCTTGGCATGAAACAGCCCAACCTAATTTAGTAAATGAAGCAGGTTTACCGGCGCTACCTTTTAGAACTGGAAATTAGGGTTAACTTAGCAGACCAATCTAGGTTATGCCCTTTAATTTGCACGCACCATATTTACCCGCAGGAGACCAGCCCTCTGCCATTAAGCAGTTGACTGATAATGTAAATGATGGAGAGCAGTTTCAAACCCTCTTGGGTGTAACGGGTAGTGGTAAAACTTTTACCATTGCCAACCTGATTCAAAATACGCAGCGACCAACTTTGGTGCTCACGCATAACAAGACATTGGTGGCGCAGTTGTACGGCGAGTTCAAACAATTCTTCCCTGATAATGCGGTAGGCTATTTTGTGAGCTACTATGACTACTATCAGCCCGAAGCCTATATGCCCGTGCGTGATGTCTATATTGAAAAAGACCTCAGCATCAATGAAGAACTTGACAAGCTGCGCTTGCAAGCCACGTCTCAATTACTAAGTGGGAGAAGAGATATTATTGTAGTGGCCAGTGTGAGCTGTATTTATGGTATGGGTAATCCAACGGAATACGAGAACGGAATCATTCGCATTCACAAAGGACAAGTAATATCCAGACAGGGATTCTT
>CAIZMD010000124.1 GCA_903933995.1 uncultured Bacteroidota bacterium | reverse complement strand
TTGAAGAACCCGTACCCAATTTGTTTTCTTTTAATAATCCTTATGGAGCATGCCCCACTTGTGAGTGCTTTAGCCAGGTTTTGGGCATTGATCCAGACTTGGTAATACCAGACAAGCGATTAAGCCTTTATGAAGGCGCTGTGGCCCCTTGGAAGGGTGAGAAACTGGGTTGGTGGAAAGAGCAGTTTATTAAAGGGGCAGGAAAAATTGGATTCCCCATTCACAAACCCATCTTGGATTTAGATAAAGAACAGATTCGCCAATTATGGGAGGGTGCTGGAACGGTCTTGGGGATCAATGAATTTTTCAAAGAAGTAGAAGCCAATCTCTATAAAGTACAATACCGTGTTTTATTAAGTAGGTATCGGGGAAGAACCAATTGCCCAGATTGTCATGGTTATAGACTAAGACCAGAAGCACTCTATGTAAAAGTGGGGGGCAAACATATTGGAGAACTTTGTGAATGGCAGGTAAAGGATTTAAAAGTTTGGTTTGACAATTTGCAACTCTCTGATAGCGATAGGCAATTGACCAAAAGAATCTTATTAGAAATTCACCAACGCATACAAACCTTACTAGACGTTGGTTTGGGCTATTTAACCCTAAATCGTTTGGCTAATTCATTAAGTGGTGGTGAAAGCCAAAGGATTCAATTGACTAGGAGTTTAGGTAGTAATCTCACTAATTCATTGTACATCTTAGATGAGCCTTCTATTGGTTTGCATTCAAGAGATACAGTGAGACTGATTGCTGTTTTAAAATCGCTCCGCGATCTTGGAAATACAGTAGTAGTGGTAGAGCACGATGAGATGATGATGCGAGAAGCCGACCATATTATTGATATGGGACCATTGGCATCACACTTGGGTGGTGAAGTAGTAGCAGTGGGTAATTATGATGAGTTGATTGCCAACCCCAAGAGTATGACAGGCAAATACTTAAAAGGAGAACTAACCATTGATGTGCCTAAGAATCTGCGCAAATGGAATAGAAGTATTACGGTTGAGAACGCTAGACAAAATAATTTAAAAGATATTACAGTGCTGTTCCCATTAAACTTACTCTGTGTGGTAACAGGGGTGAGTGGAAGTGGAAAAACAACCTTGGTCAAACAGGTTTTGTATCCTGCACTCAATAAAATTAAAGGAGATTTTTCTGAGAAAGTAGGTTTGCACAAAGCGGTTAGCGGAGACGTTGATTATATTTCTCAAATAGAAATGATTGACCAAAACCCCATTGGTAAATCTAGTAGGAGTAATCCCATTACTTATATCAAAGCATATGATGGCATTCGGGATTTATATGCCAAGCAACCACTGGCCAAAATGCGTGGATTCCAACCCAAACATTTTTCTTTTAACGTGGATGCTGGTAGGTGTGATACTTGTAAAGGTGAGGGAGAACAGGTAGTAGAAATGCAGTTCTTGGCCGATGTGCACTTGACCTGCGAATCCTGTGGTGGCAAGCGTTTCAAAGAAGAAGTGTTAGAAGTGCAATACAATGGTAAGAGCATTTTTGACTTACTTGAAATGAGTGTGGATGAAGCCATTGAATTCTTTACAGACGAGAAGCAAATTAAAAATGCCATTCAACCTTTGTCTGATGTTGGGTTGGGTTATGTGAAGCTGGGACAGAGTAGTGATACCTTGAGTGGAGGGGAAGCACAACGTGTAAAACTAGCTAGTTTTTTGGGCAAGGGAAAGGGCATTGGACACGTACTATTCATCTTTGACGAACCAACTACGGGTTTGCATTTTAACGATATCAAAAAACTATTG
>CAIZMD010000123.1 GCA_903933995.1 uncultured Bacteroidota bacterium | reverse complement strand
TTTGAAATTCACCAGTGATGTTTTGCAACAAATCAGCATCAAAAAATTCCGCTGGTTTACCCACTATTTTTTTACCGCCTTCTAAAAAACGCACGCCTGCATTTTCTAAACAGGTTTTCTTCCATTCGTCTGGATCCAATTCAAATTCACTCAAGGTAATCGGCCTAGCCAATTTCTTGGCCTTCAAAAATTCCTTTGGTTGAATCTCGTGCAAATGGGTGGGATAAAAGATATTACCCTTCTCATTGATAAAGGGCAGGTTGTTTAAATACAAGATTTCTAATCTGCCTTGAAATGCACGTAGTTGTGGCATTAACCAATAATAGCCACATACGTCATGTGCATTCTGTCCCATCCAGATCCAAACCTTTTCCGTTTCGTTTTCTTCCAAGCTTCTGATCAGTTGGTGAACGGCCAATTTATCATCCACAATATTGGTCTGGTCTTCATAGGGAGAAAATTCCAACAAGTTTTTCCACCAATCTCTGCGCTCCTGATATCCATCGGTTTCATAGATATTAGCCAAGGGGCCCACCATATAATCATCCTTGATCTCTATGACTTCTCCTTGTAAACTTTCATCCAATTCAATAGCTGCCTTAAGCGCAAACATATTCGGTGTCTCAAATACAATATGTATCATAAAAGCTCTTAAAATTTTATAACTCTTCAGTTTCTTCTTCTTCCCACTCTTCACTTTTCACTCTTATCTCTTCACTCTTCACTTTCTTACACGTTGTGAATCAAGTCCAACTCAATTTTCAAATTATTGATAATAAACTCCTGGCGCTCCATGGTATTCTTACCCATATAGTATTCCAACAGGTTTTGAATATGGTCTCCCTGTTCCAAAATCACGGGCTGCAAACGAATCTGTGGTCCAATAAATCGGCCAAATTCTTCTGGCGAGATTTCTCCCAAACCCTTGAACCTGGTGATTTCTGGCTTTCCACCCAATTTATTTACTGCTGCCTGGCGCTCTTCATCGTCAAAACAATAAATGGTTTCTTGTTTATTTCTAACGCGGAACAAAGGTGTTTCTAGAATATAGACATGCCCCTTCTTTACCAAGTCTGGAAAGAACTGTAAAAAGAAGGTCATCATCAACAAACGAATGTGCATTCCATCTACGTCGGCATCTGTGGCAATTACCACATTATTATACCTCAGGCCATCTAAGCCGTCTTCAATATTGAGTGCGTGTTGCAGTAGGTTGAATTCTTCATTCTCGTAGACCACTTTCTTGGTGAGTCCAAAACTATTCAAGGGTTTACCCCTTAAACTAAATACCGCTTGGGTATCTACACTTCTTGATTTGGTAATACTTCCACTGGCACTATCCCCTTCCGTGATAAAGATGGTGGTATTGTTTTGGGTAGCTACAAATTCTTCCCTGTTTTTCTGCGGGGCTTCATCATTTAAGTGAACACGGCAGTCACGCAATTTTTTATTGTGCAGATTGGCTTTCTTGGCTCTGTCATTGGCTAGTTTTTTAATCCCTGCCAATTCCTTTCTTTCACGCTCATTCTGTTCAATCCTTTTGCGCAAAGCCTCTGCAACAGTTGGATTTCTATGCAAGAAATTGTTCAGCTCCTTTGACAAGAATTCCTCCACAAATTTCTTCATGGATGGACCGTTCTCATACACGTTTTGTGAACCTAATTTGGTCTTGGTCTGACTTTCAAATACGGGCTCTTGTACGCGCACGGATACCGCTGCTACAATGCTGGTGCGAATATCAGAAGCTTCATAGTCTTTTTTATAAAAGTCCCTGATCACTTTTACATAAGCTTCTCTAAATGCTTGTTGGTGGGTACCTCCCTGTGTAGTAAACTGTCCGTTGACAAAGGAAAAAATGTCTTCCCCATAGTCATTGTTGTGCGAGATAGCTACTTCAATATCTTCCCCTTTTAAATGCACAATGGGATAGCGCAATTCATCGGGATTGGTTTTACGTAACAATAAATCTAGCAAACCATTTTTACTCACGTATTTCTTGCCATTGAAATGCATGGCCAAGCCCGCATTTAAATAACAATAATTCCAAAGCTGGTTGTCTAGGTATTCATGAATAAAATGGTAGTTTCTAAAAACGGTTTCATCAGGAATAAAGCTCACAAATGTTCCATTGGGTTCCGTGCTTTTGGTTTCTTTGTGTTCCTTAATCAGTTCACCCTTTTCAAATTCAGCTGTACGTTCCTTACCATCGCGAAAAGCAGTGACCTTAAAATATTGACTAAGGGCATTCACCGCCTTGGTACCCACCCCGTTCAAACCCACTGATTTTTGAAAGGCCTTACTATCGTATTTGGCACCCGTATTAATCTTACTAACTACGTCTACCAGTTTACCCAAGGGAATCCCACGGCCATAGTCTCTAACCGTTACTGTTTTGTTTTCAATGGTTAGTTCTACTTGCTTACCATAACCCATGGTATGTTCGTCAATACAGTTGTCAATGACTTCCTTGATCAAAACATAAATACCATCGTCCGGAGCTGAACCATCACCCAATTTTCCAATATACATCCCTGGTCTAAGACGGATATGCTCTTTCCAATCTAGTGACCGTATGGAGGCTTCATTATACTCCGACATATTCTTTTCTTCTGCCATATTTCCTTCCTGTTGGCCAATTTCTTATACTGTTTGGCAACAACTCGCAAATCTAACCACCTCAAACTGCAAGACAATTATACTTTTCTACAAATGCCCCAAGATTGTGGATAAACCTGTTTATAATCTTGGTTTTGCGGGCCCATTCAAGGAATGTACTTTTATTCCATCCAATTAGCACCCAGAAATATGATCCATGACTTAGCTTCCATTCAAGTACTTAGTTTGGGGCTTGAGGAAGAAAATATTCGGTTTAGAGCATTTTTGGGTGGTTTTGATTCGGATGCATTGGATCAAACAGTGTTTGAATTAGATCAATTGATTAGTCCAAAAGTGGATTGCACCCAATGCGGCAATTGTTGTAAGTCATTGATGATCACCGTGTCAGAGCCAGAAGCTGAACATTTAGCTGAAGTTTTAGAGGTAAACAGAACCCAATTTGATGAGCAGTATTTGGAAAAAGGGATGCATGGGCTCATGTTAATCAATGCCATACCCTGTCATTTTTTGTCCGAGAACAAATGCAGTGTTTACGAACACCGTTTTGATGGTTGCAGGGAATTTCCCGCTTTGCACTTACCAAATTTTCAAAAAAGACTGTTTACGCATTTTATGCATTACGGCAGGTGCCCCATTATTTTTAATGTAATGGAGCAATTAAAAACCAAACTCTTATTTGAAAAACAAGACCATGATTGAATTTGGTGTTGACCGCATATTGAAAAATCACCCGGCTTGGAAAACCCAACGCATTGGACTTGTCACCAATCAAGCTGCCACTACGCAAGTTTTAGTGCCTTCCAGAAAGGCTTTATTAGACGCAGGTTTTCATCTTGTAACCCTATTTTCACCGGAACATGGATTAATGGTGGATGGCCCAGATGGGCATCCCATACCAGATGGAAAAGACGCACTAACAGGTTTACCCATTATTAGTTTATATGGTCAGAAACTATCGCCAACGGCAACAGATTTGAGCCATAT
>CAIZMD010000122.1 GCA_903933995.1 uncultured Bacteroidota bacterium | reverse complement strand
GAGCAATGCAAATTCTATGGTAAATACGTGTTGGTGGTATTTAAAATCTATTTCCTTGCTAACTGCTATATTTTCTTTTAATACCCCAGTTTTATCATTCATTAAAACGGCTGTATTAAAGATTTTTAAACCTGTAAATACCATTTTAGCAATGGTATTATTTGCCTCAATTTGTTCAGGTAGAAAACTGGTAATACCATTGTATCCCCCAAAATAAAAGATACCTATCTTGTTTTTAAAATATGCATTGTAATTAAATTCATTTGCCGCAATACCATCTGTTACGGTAAATGTTTGGCTATGACCATTTTCAGGATTCAATCTCACCAAGCCCTTTTCTGTACTTAACCAAAGGTTTCCTTTCTTGTCTGGTAAAATACCAAAGACCTTTTTTTTACCCCAATCACTTGATCTAGAATAATGTGCATAAATGCCCAACTTGGCATCATAATAAGCAATGCCCCCATTGTCTAATCCAAACCAAAGTTTTCCATTTACATCCTTTACAATGCTATTGACTGCATCTTTGCTATAAATTTCTCTCACATAATTGCCATCAACAAGAAATAACCCATAATTCATACCTATCCATAATCTACCAAAATCGTCTTCGCAAAATGTTTTTGCTACTTTATAATCGGTGAGCATTTTATCTCTGCCCTCACCAGTAAGTATTGACTTATCAAGTGCTATTAGCTCTTTGCCATTTCTATGATAGACTTTTAACCCATGTGTTGTCCCCAACCAAAACCTTCTTTGCTGATCCTCATAAATAGATTGTATTTCGGTGTGAGCAGAAGACTCATTTGATTCATAATTTTCCTCATACAACATCCGCTTAAATGTTTGACTAATTGGGTCAAACAGATTCACCCCACCTCCGTGAGCAGTACCAGCCCAAATTTGTCCATCTAGGTCCTTATACACTGACTTAACTAGATTAGAGCTAATACTATTTGACTGATTGATATTATTTTTAAAAACGGTTAAAGTTCCAGTTTTTTTTTGAGATTCTATTTAATCCGCCACCCTCTGTTCCAATCCATAAGTCAGAATTACTGTCTTCTACCATACCACTCACTACATTATTACTAAGATTAGAGCTAGATCCATTATTCTGAATAATCTGAAATAAGGTATTGCTTGAGAAACTAATATTTGCCCCTCCAAAATAAGTACCTATCCACATTGATTTCTGAGCATCCTGATAAATACTATAAATAGAATTTTGGTTTAAACCGTTTTTATTAGATGGATTATGTTGAAATGACAGCACAGACATATTCAATGGTTGAATAATACTGAGCCCTTCTTGGGTTCCAACCCAGAGCCTCCCATTTTGGTCTAAAGCAATTTGTCTAATATTATTATTGATAATACTATTGGGATCATTTGAGCTATGTAATAGACGGACAAATTTTCCCGTACTGTAATTATACTTATTCAAACCATTATTTAAAGTGCCAAACCATAAACCTTGTTGGGCATCTTCCATAATGGTGGTAATATAATTGGCGCTTAAGCTATTTGGGTCGGAGGGTAAATGTTTAAACTGTTGGAATTGCCAATTGCTACCGCGATGTTGTAATTGGGTTAAGCCCCCATTGGTACCCACCCAGATGGCTCCAGTATGATCTTCATAAATACACTTTATATAATTATTGGTAATAGAAGGACTTGCATCATCATGAAAAAAGGATTGAATTTTGGAACTATCCCTATCGGCAGATAGTAGATACAACCCCCTTGAACTACCTACCCAGAGGTTTTTTTTCTGATCACTATAAATATAAGTTACTTCTCCACCCTTGTAACCAGGGATGGATATTTTTACAAATGCATCTTTTTCTATAGAATATCGCAATAGCCCCCCATAAGTACCCGCCCATAATACCCCATCTTGGTCTGTGTGCAAACAGAAAATATTATTAGAACTTCTGGCTTCTTGGTTATTGCTGTGCACCAAGTATTGTTTTACAATTCTGCCATCAAACCTATTAATACCATTGGCGGTACCCATCCACATAAATCCGGCAGCGTCTTGGCTCATGGTCAAAATGGCATTGCTACTCAAACCATTTTCAGTTGTTACATGGCTAAATGAGGGGTTTTGTCCCTTTAATAAGGGGGGACAAATCATACAAAAACTGCCCAATAGGAAAAGCAAATAGAGACTATGGATTCTTTTTACAAGCATTCAGGGAGAAATGTGAATAAAAGTAGTGAATAGTTACACTGGGCTTTCTGCTAGTGGGGTGACTATCCTAAAATATTGGGGGTGTTTTTATGAATATTGGGATAATTCAAACCTATTTTAATCATTTATGGTCCTTTTTAAGATTTCACCCCTATTTAAAATGGAATCTCCCCCCTAATATTTTATGAGTCAGCTCAAATTTGAACTTGATTTATTCCTGAGTTGTCAGAGATAGGTCAAGTAATCAAATCAACCAAAAACGATTGTTTATGCGATTAGTCCTCCACCTGGGGAAATCCTGTAGCATGATGCGAATCATGGCAGTATTTCTCTTACTATCAGTTATGCCAACACTGCTATTGGCACAAAACCGGAAAATCAGTGGTACTGTTACAGATGAAAACGGAAAACCCGTTCCGGAAGTTTCCATTACTATTAAAAGCAAGTCCAATGGCACCAAAACAGATGATGCTGGTAGGTTTACCATTGACGCTCAAACCGGTCAAACCTTAGTGATTAATTCTATTAACCATGAACTAATAGAGCTAATGGTGGGTGAAGGAAATACCCTGAATGCTGCATTAAAGTCCAAAGTGAATAACCTAAATGATGTAGTGGTTGTAGGTTATGCCACCCAGAAAAAAGTAAATATGACTGGTTCTGTGGCCACCATTTCTGCTAAACAGATTGAAGACAGGCCCGTAACCAATCTTTCTTCTTCCCTTGCGGGTTTAAGTTCTGGGGTATATGTAAGACAAGGATCTGGTCAACCCGGTTCAGATGGGGCAAGTATCTTAATTAGAGGTACAGGTACCCTAAGTAGCAACGCACCTTTAGTGATTATTGATGGAATCATTGGTAGTATGGACGCGGTTAACCCGCTTGATGTTGAAACCATTTCCGTTTTAAAAGACGCGGCATCTGCTAGTATCTATGGTAGTTTAGCGGCAAACGGTGTTATCTTGATTACAACCAAAAAAGGACAACGTAATAAAACTACTGTTACCTACAATGGGATTTTTTCTACTACCAATCCCATGAATATGCCCAAATACAATTCTAATTATTCTAGACATATGCAAATGATTAATGAAGGAACTACCAATATTGGGCAGCCTTCTATTTTTGCAGCTTCTACCATTAGAGCATGGGATTCTACCAGTTTAATACCTGATCAATTAAATGCCATTGGCGTACCCAATAGAATTGCCTATCCAAACACAGACTGGGGTGATGCTTTATTTGATAACAAAGTGGTACAAAACCATAATATCAGTATTAATGGCGGAAGTGATAAAGTTAACTACCTTCTTTCTGTTGGCTATTTAGACAACAAAGGGGTTATGCAAAATACTGGAACTAAACGTTATCAAATTAGGGCAAACCTTGATGCAAGGGTTGCTAAGTGGTTAACCATGGGTACCCAAACCTTTGCCAGTACCCAGACCTATGATATGGGTAATACCGCATCTGCCTTTAACTTTTTGGGTCAAACAACACCGGGAGTAGTTCCTTCTTATGACGGTAAATATGGCTTTCCACATGCACAGGAAGAATCTTCTACTGCTAATGCTATTTTGGCTTTCTTAAATAACACTGGCGGAAGCAATGCTCAGAGCCGATTCAATACCACGCTATATGCCATTTTAAATTTGTATAAAGGGTTGACACTAGAATCTAGGTTCAACTATCAGATTCGCTTTGGTGAAAACAATAGTCATTCTGTTCCTCAAGAAAGATGGAATTTTGCAACCAATGAAGTGAAAACCTTTCCTGGAGACCCTTCTACTTTTTCAACTTTTTACTCATTTGATAAAGCCACACAAACTACTATTGACAACGTGTTGCGTTATACCACTAAAATTGGTTCTGATCATGACTTTAGTGCTTTGGCTGGTTATAACCAAATGTATAGTAACTCTTATAATTTTAATGCTACCAAACAAGGTTTAATTGATTATACAATTACCACACTAGGTTCAGCTTTATTGCCAACCACAACAAATGGAGGTGAATCAGATTATGCTATGCGATCTTGGTTTGGCAGGGTGAACTATGCATTCAAAAACAAGTATTTACTAGAAGCCAATATGCGTTATGACGGTTCGTCAAGATTCTCTCCCAATACAAGATGGGGTTTGTTCCCTTCAGTTTCCGCAGGTTGGAGAATCATTGATGAGAAGTTTATGGAAGGAACCAAGTCTTGGTTGAGTAATTTAAAAATTCGTGGATCTTGGGGTAAATTAGGAAATAATGCTTCTGGTGTTTATGACTGGCAGTCTACCTACTCTACAAGATTATATTCGTTTAATAATGTACAATCTTCCGGATTGGCAGTTGGTAGAATTGCTAACCCAGAATTACAATGGGAAACCACTACCACTACAAACTTTGGTTTGGATGGAGCTTTACTTAATAACAAACTCTTTTTCGAATTTGATTTGTATCAGCGCTTAACAGATGGAATTCTTTCAACAGTGCCTGTTCCACTCACTGTTGGTACTGCTTCTTCCCCAATTGTAAATGCAGCAGAAGTAAAGAATAATGGTTATGAAATAACAGTTGGATATCGCGGCAAATCAGGAGAATTCAATTATAGAATTTCTGGAAACTATGCTTACAATACCAATGAAGTAACCAAATACAAAGGCCAATTAGTAGAAGGATATGTTACAGACGCTACAGGAGCACAAGTGTATCAATCTAATATTGGTTTGGTTTCTGCTGGTGGTACCAATAGAATCTTAGAGGGTAAAAAAATCAATGAATTCAGAATCTATGAAGTGTACAAAGGATCTGGTACTTATAATAATGCAGATGGTACTGTAAACATTAATGGCGGTCCAAGAGATGGAATGATTCGTACCCCAGAAGATTTGGCTTGGGCACAAGCTATGATCACTGCAGGTTATAGATTACTTCCTTCAAATGCAATCAGAAACAATGCCATTTATTATGGTGATTTAATTTATGCAGATTTAAATGGAGATGGTCAATATGGAAATAGCTTTGACCAAAAATTTACTGGCACTTCTACTTTACCTAAATACATTTTTGGATTTAATGCAGAAATGTCTTGGAAATCATTTGATATTTCCATGATCTGGGCTGGAGCGGCAGGTTTCCAATATTATTGGAACGATACCTATAATAATAGTTCGGTAAGAAACGGATTTGCTTTTTCAAATATGGTTTTGGACAACCACTATTTTTATAATCCTTTAGATACAAAAGATCCAAGAAATAATATCAATGCTAAATACACAAGGCTTAAATCTAGTGACCCCCAAAACACTGCACTGCCAAGTGATTGGTGGATGCAGAATGGATCTTGGATTAAACTAAAGAACCTGCAAATTGGCTATAATATTCCAGAAAAATTGGCCAAGAAAATGTTGATGAGTAGGGCTAGGGTATATGTTTCAGGCGAAAACCTATTGATGATTACCAAGTATCCTGGATTGGATCCTGAAATTGGTGCTGGTATTGGTTATCCAACCATGCGTCAGTATGCACTGGGCATCAATGTTAACTTTTAAGCATAAAACCACAAACAATGAAAAAATTACTCTTGATATGCAGCTTGCCCCTAATTTTATTGGGTTGCAAGAAAACACTTTTAGATACAGCACCTTATGACGCCTTAGCATCAGAGACCATGTGGACTTCTGATAACCTAACTGATTTGGGCGTAACTGGTATATATAATGCCTTACGATTAGGACAAAATACTGGTAGTGCGTCTGGTTTAGAAATCTATCAGTATGATCGTTTTTCTTTCACTGGTCAAACACGCGATGCCGAAGCGCTTTTACAAGGAACTATTACCCCTGGTAATGGTCTGTTTAGTTCTAACTGGCAGAACTTCTATGAAGGTATTGTAAGGGCTAATGATGCCATTACCAATATTCCATTAAAGTCACCCTCTACAGCAGTAAAAAAAGGAAAATTAATAGCCGAAGCAAAATTTTTGCGTGCTTATTATTATTTCCGTTTAAATCAAGTATTCAAAGGGGTGCCTATTTATTTAGCTCCTTTTAAAATTGAAGAAGCTACCAAGCCAAGAGATACGGAGCAAGCTGTTTGGGATCAAGTAATTAAAGACTTAACGGATTGTATCAACGAACCCAACCTGCCTAATAAGTATACAAAGGGGAATCCTGGATTTGGACGCGTTACCAAGTCTGCAGCCTACGCACTTAGGGGTAAAGTATATATGTATACCCAAAAATGGACAGAAGCTGTTGCTGATTTTGCTAAAGTAAAAGAACTAGGACATTCGCTTTTTGCCAATTATACTTTACTATTTAAAGAAGCCAATGAGCAGAGTGATGAAATGATTTTCTCTATTCAGAATACTGGTGTTGTAAACCTTGGTTCTACCACTCAATTCTTCTGTGGCACTAGGGCTAGTTTTGGATCATGTTGGAACACTTATTTGGTGTCACCCAACTTAGTAGATCTTTTTGAAAATGCAGACGGCACAAAATTTAATTGGGAAACCATTATTCCAGGATTTAATGCTATGACGCCTGTTGCTAGGCAAGTGTATTTTTTACGTGATGGCCTGACTGCTACAGAAAGAACAGCTGCCGCAGCACGTGGGGCAGATATGACTAAGTACTTGGCTGTTGGAAACGAGGCTAGAATTAGCAAAGCTTGGACAGGTAGGGATTCAAGATTAGCTGCCAATGTGATCACACCTTATGGCAACTATAATGGTGTTTTAGGAGCCGGTAACCAAACTGTTACCAGCAGATTTCCTTATAGAACTATTAATTCACCCACATTTGATTTACAAACTGATACTCAGACTTTCTTTTATTACCTGCATCGTAAGTTTGTAGCAGAAGGAAACGCAGAAACCCTTAATAGGGCATATGGTCCTATTGACCTACCACTGATTCGTTATGCAGATGTACTTTTAATGTGGGCAGAAGCTTTGGTTGAATTGAATAATCTTCCAGAAGCCATTTTAAAAGTAAATGAAGTTCGTGCAAGAGCAGGTATGCCAGCATTACAACAAACTGATCCAACTAAAGGAACTTATGTTTCTAGTCAAACTAACTTAAGAAATAGGGTTCGTGATGAACGTAGGGTAGAGTTCCCTAATGAAGGCATCAATTATTTTGATGAATTAAGATGGAATACCTGGAAGAATACTGTTTTTCAAGCAGGTAATGGATCTAGACAAGTTTGGGGAGCTAATGTAAACACCTATACTTATGGCGGAGATTACCTAAATGCTTGGGCAATTCCACAGGTAGAAATTGAAAGAAATCCTAACCTGAAACAAAATCTAGGTTGGCCTAACTAGTTTTCATAATAGCAGGAGTAACAGTTCAAAAGTGGAGTGTTGTAATTTTTGCAACACTCCCTTTATAGTTGTGTCAGTTTTGTATATTTTGATAAAGTTTACAGATGAAAAAGATGTTTCCTTTTTTAATAGCTACTATTCTTCTTTTTTCTTGTAAGAAAAATGAGGCTCCTGTTAGCCCAGTAACGCCACCCATAGTAGTAGAACCTCAGTATGCCCTTGCTTGGCAAGACGATTTTAATGGTACACAAATGGATCCAGTTGAATGGTTCCATCGCATACCTGGAATTAGACATGACGGTTTTAATGATACCACAACAGTAAGTACAGATGGTCAAGGGAATTTACTCATCAAAGTGTATTCTGATACATTGGCAGGAAAAGTGACCCATCATACTGGAATGGTTGCTACTAAAAAGGAATACAAGTATGGAAAGTTTGAAGCAAGAATTGCCTTTAGTAATCAGTATGGCTCTTGGTCAGCGTTCTGGCTTCAGAGTGCAACCATGGGTAATCCCATTGGTAATCCACAACTTGCAGGTATGGAAATAGACGTGGTTGAAACATTAAGTAACGATGGAAGGGTACACCAGAATCTTCATTGGGATGGTTATGACACTTATCACAAAACTGCTGGCATAAAAACAGGTGATTTAGGAGCTAATTCGGGTAACTATCATTTGTATACTTTAGAATGGACCCCCAACTATTATAGGTTCTATGTAGATGGGGTCAAGACCTGGGATTTTTCAGCAACGGTTTCTCAAAAGGCAGAGTTCATCATTTTGAGTTCAGAAGTAAAGAATTATGCTGCTGGTTCATGGGCTGGCCCAATTCCTGCGGGAGGCTATGGCACAAAAAAATCAACAAGTACCATCATGAAAGTGGACTATGTAAAATACTATCAGTTAAAATAATTCAAGATGATTGATAAGATGAAATCCTTGTTAACTACTTTGGCCCTAATTGCTTTTTTGCAGGTTAGCGCTCATGAGTACAGAGATCTATTGCAGAAAACAGCAACGGTTCAAGAATTGAAAACTTTGTTGTTACCGGTTTCTCAATGGAACAAGATTCCAGCTTATAATAATCGCGCAGCATGGGATCAATTAACAGGCAAATACAAAGCTCAATTAATAGCAGCTGGTGAAAAGCAACTAAGCTATGAATGGAAAGTAGTAAAAGCAACCGATTACTTGGAATATGAATGGACGGGTAGTAGGGTAGCCATGGAAAAGCCATTTACCTCAAATGTGAATGCTTTAAGCGCCTTGATATTAGCGGAGCTTTCAGAAGGAAAAGGTAGGTTTATGAATCAGATTGTCAATGGTGTTTGGCAAGCTTGTGAAATGTCTTCCTGGGTTTTATCAGCCCATATGGCTGCTCAAAAATCTACTAGGTCTTTACCCGATTTTACAGAGCAAATCATTGACCTAACCGCAGGTGATTTGGGCTCGTTTTTTTCTTGGACTTACTTTTTGTTAAAAGAAGAGATGGATAAGAAAAATCCCATTATTGCCAAAAAATTGCGTAAAAATTTACAAGACAGAATCCTAGATCCATATATGGCTAGAGATGATTATTGGTGGCAGGCTGTAAATGCCAAGCCAACTACCATGGTCAATAACTGGAATCCTTGGTGCAATTTTAATGTGCTTACTTGTTTTTTATTACTAGAGTCCGATAAAGACAAACAGGCAGCAGCAGTGTATAAAAGCATGGCCTCGGTAGATAAGTTTATCAATTATAATCATGCCGATGGGGCTTGTGAAGAAGGTCCATCTTATTGGGGTCATGCTGCAGGTAAAATGTATGATTACTTGCAATTGCTCAGTAATGCAACTGGTTCAAAAGTTTCTATTTTTAATCAACCCATTATTAAAAATATGGGAGAATATATTGCCCGTAGTTATGTTGGGGATGGCTGGGTAGTCAATTTTGCGGATGCTTCTGCAAAAGGTGGTGGCAATCCCGGATTAATTTATAGATATGGTAAAGCGGTGGGTAGTTCAGATATGCAACATTTTGCAGCTTATTTAGCCACCCAAATCAAAGAGCCTGAGATTAGTGAAGGCAGAGACCTGTTTAGATCTTTTGAAAACCTTAGTAATGCCAATGACTTAGCATTAGTAGCTCCTTCAGTTGTAGAGGCTAAGTATTCATGGTACCCACAAACTCAGTTCTGTTATATGAATAATGGCGCTGGATTATTTTTTGCTGCCAAAGCTGGATACAATGCGGAAAGTCATAATCACAATGATGTAGGAACTTTCTCCTTATATGTAGACAAACTTCCTATGATCATTGATGTTGGTGTGGGAACGTATACCAGACAAACATTTAGTAGCGAAAGGTATACTATCTGGACCATGCAAAGTAATTATCACAACTTGCCCATGATCAATGGGAAACCACAATCTTTTGGTGGTCAATACAGGGCTAAGAATGTACAATTTGATTCTATTAAAAACACTTTCTCCTTAGATATGGCTACGGCTTATCATAAAGATGTGTTGGTGGAGAAATGGCTAAGAAATTATCAACTCTCTGCAACTAAGGGATTGACAATTACAGATCAATTTCAATTGCAAAAAGCGGATGCTCCCAATCAACTCAATTTTATGACATGGGGCATGCCTGATATTAGTCAACCAGGTGAAGTGCTCATTGAGAAAAATGGGAAAAAATTAGCCTTGGTTTATGACAAGAACCAATTTCAACCATCAGTAGACATGGTAGCTCAGACAGACCCCAGACTTTCGGCTGTATGGGGTAAAGAAGTCTATAGACTAAGTTTAACTGCCAAACAAATTGTTGGCACAGGAAAATATGTGATCAATATCTCTAAAAGATAAAAATTATTAAAATCAGCATCATGAAAAGTTTCATTGTTGTCATCTGCTGTATGGCATTCTGCTCCTTCCTACCCTTGACAGATGGGAAAACATTTGTAAAGGAAAATTTCAGATTTGCTTCTATGCAATTGAAAAATATGTTGGTAGATGCTGATAAAAGCCCCAACATTTTTCCAAAAACAATAGACGCGCAAGGCAAGATGTTGGCTACCAATTTATACGATTGGACCACTGGATTTTTTCCGGGTAGTTTGTGGTTGGCAGCTGAGTCATTGCAAGACAAAGTATTGGAGGCAAAAGCAGTTGAGTGGACCAATCGTTTAGAGCCCTTGCAATATTTTACCCAACACCATGACCTAGGATTCATGATGTATTGCAGTTATGGCAATGCCTATCGCCTTACAGGCAACAAAGCCTACCGTGATATTCTAATTCAGTCAGCCAAATCCCTTTGTACTAGATTTAATAAAACAGCGGGTAGCATCAAGTCATGGAACAAATTTGTTTCTTGGCATGGCAATAAAACCTACGAATTTCCAGTAATCATAGACAATATGATGAACCTAGAATTATTGTTTTTTGCTAGTAAACAAACT
>CAIZMD010000121.1 GCA_903933995.1 uncultured Bacteroidota bacterium | reverse complement strand
GAATGCTTACTTAACCTTTGGTCATTTAGAAAAGTTTAACAATTTTAATCTATTATGGTTAAATCAAATACGAAATCGATATAGGAATCTTTACTACAAGGAATAGAAAGACAATTGATTTTGTTTTACATTGGTATAAATAAATTGCTTGCATATGAAACAGGGTTTCTCCAATAGAAGAGATTTTTTAAAAACTAGTGCTGCTGCATCAGGAATGGCTTTATTAACAGGCATTCAGGCCAAGGCCAATTCAAATAATACATCTTTAAAAGCAGCCACCAGAATTAGATTTGGGGTGATTAATATTAATCATAGCCATATTTATGGGATGACGGAAGCCGTGAAAAGGGGTGGGGGTGAATTGGTTTGGATCTATGCCAAAGAACCTGAATTGGTTGCCGCATTTATGAAACAATTTCCTGAAGCCAAATTGGCCAGGTCTGAACAAGAAGTATTAGAAGATAGCAGTCTTCAATTAATCTTGAGCTCAGGTATTCCCGATGAACGTGCCCCATTGGGTGTTAAAGTCATGCAACATGGGAAAGATTATTTGGTAGATAAACCTGGTATTATCACATTGGACCAATTGGCACAGGTAAGAAAAGTACAAAAAGCTACAAACAGGATCTATTCCATCATGTATAGTGAACGCTTTGAAAACAGGGCTACGGTAAAAGCTGGTGAATTAGTAAAAGCTGGTGCAATTGGAAATGTAATTCAAACTATTGGACTAGGGCCTCATAGAATGAGTATCAAATCAAGACCTGAATGGTTTTTTGACAAAGCCAGATATGGTGGTATTATTACCGATATTGGCTCACATCAATTTGATCAATACCTGTTTTTCACAGGAACAACAGAAGCAGAGGTTGTGGCATCGCAGGTAGCCAATACCCATTATCCACAGTATCCCAAGTTTCAAGACTTTGGAGACGTGATGCTGAGGGGCAATGGGGGTATGGGTTATATTCGGGTTGATTGGTTTACTCCGGACGGACTAGCCAGTTGGGGAGATGGAAGGCTCACTATTTTGGGAACAGAAGGATTTATTGAAATAAGAAAGAACGTAGATATAGCTAGTGGTCATAATGGTGGAAATCATTTGTATTTGGTGAACCAGAAAGAAACCAAGTACATAGACTGTAGCAAAGAACCACTCCCTTTTGGCCAATTATTGGTAGATGATGTAATCAATAGAACCGAAACGGCCATGCCGCAAGCACATTGTTTATTGGCAACCGAATTAGCACTTAAAGCCCAAAAAAATGCCAAGACCATTCAATTGGTGAAGTAAAAATTGGTGAAAAGGATTTAACTAACATTTGTTAGGTATTCAAACCTTTCTTATTTTTACCCATAAATCCAATGACATGCATTTTGAATTGACAGAAGAACACTTAATGATCCAGAAAGCGGCCCGTGACTTTGCACAAAACCAATGCAAGCCAGGGGTAATTGAAAGGGACGAGTTGCAAAGATTTCCCAAAGAAGAGGTTATGCAATTAGCGGATCTTGGTTTTATGGGAATGATGACCAGTCCTGATTATGGTGGAAGTGGCATGGATACCATCAGTTATGTACTAGCCATGGAAGAAATTAGTAAGGTTGACGCTAGTACTTCTGTTTGTATGAGTGTGAACAATAGCTTGGTTTGTTGGGGATTGGAGAAATTTGGGAATGAAGCCCAAAAACAACAATACTTAACGCCCATTGCCCAAGGTAAAAAAGACGGTGAATTATATATCGGTGCCTTTTTATTAAGTGAACCAGAAGCTGGAAGCGATGCTACTTCACAAAGAACTACTGCTGAAGATATGGGAGACCATTATTTAATTAATGGTACCAAGAATTGGATTACCAATGGATCGTCTGCTTCAGTGTATTTAGTAATTGCACAAACCGATGTAGCCAAAGGAAGCCATGGCATCAATGCATTTATAGTTGAAAAAAACTGGCCTGGTGTAACCGTTGCAGCCAAAGAAAATAAATTAGG
>CAIZMD010000120.1 GCA_903933995.1 uncultured Bacteroidota bacterium | reverse complement strand
TGAAGGGGATGCTTGGATCAAGGATTGCTGGGTTTGGCTATACAAAGGTGCTTGGCAAGAATGGGATATTTCAGAAATTGAAATGGCTATTCCTATGAGTCCGGATCAAGTGATGAAAAAGCGATTTGGCATTTTTATTCATCAATCACAAAAAGATTCTGTTCCTTTTCAAGGTTCAGATAGCCGAGAATTCTGGCAACGTGCTGAAGACCGAAATGCCAATACGGCCAATCTATATGCCGCATTGGGACTTACCAAATACGCTGCCATGGAAGCCTTTGTTCGTTGGCATTATTAAAGTATTAACTACCATTAAACAAAATCGCCTCCAAGAACTGGAGGCGATTTTTTATTTTTGCAGCATGCAGGTTAAGGAGGATAAGAAAGTTCAATTAGTTTGGAGAGCAGAATGGCAAGATCTTGGTTTTCGCCAAAGGTTTCAATGGGGATTATTGGTATGGGTATTGGTTTTGATTGCCTTTCCCTTCTTTTTTCAATTTATAGAACAGCGCTCTGGTTGGGCACCCAATGACTGGGTATTGGATCAATTACCTAGTTATGATACTTCTATCCCTTGTTTCTTGGTGATTTGGGGCATGTTTGGGTTATTTTTCTATAGATCATTATACCAACCAAGGTTATTGTTATTGTTTTTGTGGGGATTTATTGTCTTAAGCCTTATGCGATTCTGCAGTATTTATCTATTGCCATTAGAACCACCGGCCAATTTAATTCCATTAAGAGACCCCATTTCCAACCTATTCTATGGAGGAAAAGACGCATTTATCACCAAAGATTTGTTTTTCTCTGGTCACACATCTACCCAATTTTTGATTTTTTTATGTCTCTCAAAAAAGTCTGACAAATGGTTGGCATTAATTGCCAGCTTTGCGGTAGGAATAATGGTATTGATTCAACACGTACACTATACCATGGATGTTTTAGCGGCGCCCCCACTTACCTATCTGGTATACTTAATAGCTAAAAGAATTACCAAATTCTAGAAAGCTTCTCCCAATTCAAAGTATAATCCTTGATTCTTACCCGGCCCAATGCCATAATCAAGGCGAATATTTAGTTTTTCAGATTTATTGATCGCATAGCGTAAACCAGCGCCAAAAGTATATTTCAGGTCAGCCAATTTGTAAGATAAATTATGTGAGACATCACCAATATTCCCAAATGCTACCATGCCAAAGCGCTTAAATAAGTGTTGTCTAAATTCAGCCTGAAAGACCAATTGATTTTTATCACGATAGCGACCATCATAATAACCTCGCATACTATTCATTCCCCCCAATGTGGCCAAACTTCTTAAAGGCACATCATTTCCGGTATTGTTAAAACTATAAGCTTGCAATGCCAAAACCCCTTTTTTACTAATAGGTATGTATTTGCGTAAGTCTACTACAATATTGGTATAACGATGTTCTGACCCAAAAATGGGACTAAAATGGTTGAAATAAATTTGAGCAAAATTGCCCTTATTGGGTGCAAAAGCATTGTTTCTGGTATCAAATGTAAAACTCAAACCAAATCCAGAAATATGATACCCCTTTCTTCCAACTACCTGTTCTTGGTCAAAAATGCCCCCAGCCTTATAATTGGTTTCTAATAGATTTTGGTATTCATATAATGCCCCTATGAACATACCCTTACCTAATTGACGCATTAAGTGTAAATAAGTATAAAATTGCTGAAAATCATAGGGTTCTGCTGCTTGATCAGGTGTCTGATTACCCAACCCCCAAAATTTGTCTGGAAAAGAACTAAATGAGATCTGTTCATTGAGCACATATTGCTCATTTTTAAAATATTGAGCGCCATTTATAGCCGTTACAAGCTGTTTTTTTAAGGAATATAAAAAGATAGCTTGAACATTAGAGGTTCTAGAAATGGTATCAGAAGCAGACAAACGGAAGGTAGATGTACCTGCTGCACCAAAAGACCAACTGGTTTCAATAGACCTAGTTAGCACCGGGAACACCAGTATTTGCCGCTTTTTAGCAGAATCAGTTTGGGCATAACTCATAGTCATACCCATACTTAGAAGGCAAAACAAACCGAGCAACCTGAAAATCATTCTATTAAAGCTTGGCATAGACAACTGCAAAATACTCCGCTTATCCCATTAAAGTACATTTAGCTTTAGAAAATTGCCTATTTTCGCAATCTTGATTCTTGCCCCCGTTCATAATTAGGTAACAATCAAATAACACAAATTTTACATAGAAACTCATAACAGCGTAGGAATGAAAAAATGGGAAAGTAACTTTCAATTGGGCGAAACGCTAACCCATGAACAATTGGATTTTTTCGAGAAGCATGGAGTCATCATGTTCCGAAATTTCATTTCCAAAGAGAAAGTACAGACTTTTCTTTCTGAAATTAATCGCTTGGAACAACTTTGGCTGTCTGAGGGACGCGATAAAGTAAATGGTATTCCTTTAAAATTTGGAAAGGATGAAGCTGGAAATAAGACCATTCAAAGATTCTGTTTTACCTCTCAATACAGTGAGGCTTTACAGGAATTATTGAATGATCCTAGATTAGCACAATTATCCACCCTATTAGCACCATACGAAGGCCGTGTTGCAGACAATGAAAAGGATGGTTTGGTAGTAAACAATTACCTCAACACCAAGAATAGTACTTTTACACAAATGGGTTGGCATACAGATAGTCCTAGAGATTTATTCTTAGGTCAAAAAATTATGCCCATGCTCAATGTGGGAATTCACTTAGATGAATGTCCTTTTGAAAATGGCGGTTTGCGCGTTTTACCTGGTACACACAAACAAAGTGTATTGAAATTGTTGTTTGGTAAAAAATACTTTATTGATAACAATGATGACAAAAATGAAGTTGGGTTTGATATTCACTCAGGTGACCTCACCGTTCATGATGGTCGTTTATGGCATAGAGTTAAGCAATCACCCAAATATGGTGAAGAAAGCCGCAGACGCGTGATGTATGTACCCATTGTAACAGGTAAATACAATCCAAAGGATGAAAATAGTAAAACACCTTTCTATCATAGATTCACCGCCAAAGTGCATCATTGATTTTAAATAATTCATTTTGAAAGGTCAACCAAAAGTTGACCTTTCTGATTTAACAAACGCATATGCATTACACGCTAATTACAGGAGCAAGTAAGGGTATTGGAAAAGAAATGGCACAACAATTGGCCGCCAAAAAACAAAACCTTTTATTGGTTGCAAGAACTGCCAGTCTTTTAGAAACATTGGCCATCCAATTACAGCAAGAATTTGGAGTAAAAGTAGATTATCTAGCAATTGATTTGGCTGGGATTGGTGCCGCTCAAACCATTTTTGGTTGGTGTCAGGCCAACGGTTATCAAATTAATACCTTGATTAATAATGCGGGCTATGGCAATGGCGGTTCTTTTGACCAGATTGCCACCAAACAACATACCGATATGATGCAGGTAAACATGAATGTACCTGTAGAATTGATCTCATTATTTCTGCCCCAATTAAAACAACAACAAAGGGCTTTTATCCTCAATATTGCTAGCTCTGCAGCTTATCAAGCAGTTCCCGGACTCAGTTTATATGCCGCTAGCAAATCTTTTGTGTTAAGCTTTAGCAGGGGCTTACAATATGAATTAAGAAATACCTCTGTAACGGTTACCACTGTTTGTCCTGGTGGTACCGATACTGATTTTGCCAATCGCGCACAATTGGGTCCAAAGGCCGTAAAAGCTGGCGAAAAACTAAATATGCAAGCCGATGAGGTTGCTAAACTAGCTTTAGATGCTATGTATGCAGGAAAAACAGAATTAATCACTGGCTTCCTCAATAAATTAGGTGCCGCCATGGTTTGGTTAATGCCTAAAAAATTGGTAGAAAAAACAGCTGCTGGCATCTATGGCATAGACTAATTTTAAGAAAAGCCATTTTGGTTTTGTGAATTATTATTTTGCCCTTATATTTGCAACCCCTAACAGGGAAATGGCTGCGTAGCTCAACTGAATAGAGTACCTCACTACGGATGAGGGGGTTTTAGGTTTGAATCCTAACGCGGTCACAAGGCCCCGCACAAAGTGCGGGGTTTTTTATTGCGACAAGGTCAAAAGCTCGCTTTTGTAACTTGGAGCAATAAAAAACCTTTTTGCGCAGCAAAAAAGGGGCCTTGGGTAAGGCCACTCCGAAAGGCTCAGCGAAGCTAATCCTCATCATCTCTCACCCTCCCAACAAACATGCAACTTTTTTGCACCGCAAAAAAGAGATCATCAAGCTCCCAAACAAACATGCGATTTTTTTGCACCGCAAAAAAGAGAACTCAACGCTCCCTCACTCAAAACCAATGCGATTTTTTTGCACCGCAAAAAAGAGTAAACCACCCCCTCCCCAAACTATGTAACATATTCCGCAATCTTCCCTATCACCCTCAAAATCAGTAAGTAAGCCTTAACTTTAATCTCCCTAATTTAAAGTACTCATGTTAGCTGAAAACCACTACTTACAAGATAGTTTTTACGACCTACTTTGCAATGACCCCCAAGTTCAGGAGTTCTTCAAAAATGAAAGTATTGATGGCATTTGGTTTTTTGACCCAACCGTAAAAGAAGATATTTGGGTAACTGTTCCTTTTCTAAAATGTTTGGGTTATACCGCTTTGGATTTTGGTGGTCAAGTATTAAAGTGGAATAGAATTATTGACCCTACAGATACCAGTTTTTTTTATAGACTTTACGCCAACCAATTAAAAGCTGGAATTCAAACTAGGTTATCAGATTGGGTTTACTTGATTCATCAAAACGGAAACGCTATTCCATTTAGTTGTAAGTGTATACTTGTAGACAATAACCAAAAGCTATTAGGTATAGTAAAAAGGATTAAAACCAATACCGTATTCAATACCAATATGGGCATTCAAGCCCAAGCATTATTAGATTTAACTAATAATTTTTTCATCCTAAATCACCATTACCAATTTGAAGAATTTCTGGCCTATGATTCAAATTTTGGGGATTTAAAGCAAGCCATGATTGGCAAGACTTTTCATCAAATTGGATTCCCTCAAGAAATTTGTAATTCTATCCACCAACATTTGGCTAAAACTGTTGCTACCAATAATAAACAGGAATTGGATTTAATGTTGACAATTGAAAACGAAGAAACCTGGTTTAGTGTCATTTCTACTGTTTGGAAAAAAGCAAATGAACCAGAAAAATTCATGTGCATTATTCAAAACAAAACAAAAAAACACTTAGAAGAATTAGTCCATTACAAACAATTTAAGGCTCTGGAAAATTCAATAGATGGTGTAGCATTCCTATCTATTGAAGGATTTTGCACTTATGTAAATCAGGGGTTTGCCAAAATGATGGGCCAACAAGTAGAAGATTTAATTGGCATTCACTGGAGAAAAGTCTTGATGGCCAATGAAGTAAAGAAATTTGATAGTGAAATCATTCCAAGTTTGTATTCGAAAGGAATGTTTCTGGGAAGCATCAATGGTAGCAGAAAGAATGGAGAAATCTTTCCTGTGTCTATCTCTCTTACTGTGACACCAGATTTTGGCATTATTTGCGTTTTAAGAGACCTCTCCGAGATTCAACATATGCGGGTAGAAATAAGTGAAAAAGACCAACTATTACTTCAGTTTATTAAGGAAGTTCCTTCTGCCACCTATTTAGTAGAAGAATCGGCCGCAGGTCAAATTGATTTTGGATTTGCAAGCGATGATTTCAAATCTAATTTTTCTTATTTGTTGAATGAAGAAGGAAGACTCAGTTTAGATAAGCTAATCCTGCATTTACATCCCGAGGATATTCAACAACTAAAAGAAAAGAAAGAAACATCTAAACAAAAGGGAACAGCTTTTAGTTTAGAAGCTAGAATCATGGATAATCATCATGCATATAATTGGTTTAAAATAAAAGCACAGCCAGTAAAACTAGATGATGGTTCATTCAAATGGTATGGAACCATTGAAGATATTTCTGATAAAAAATTAGCTCAATCACAACTATTACCACTACAAGAACAGGTATTTAATTCAGAGTCAAAATATGAATCGCTTTTAACTGCCAGTCAATTAAGTGGTTGGGAATACAATAAAAACACCAATGAATTATGGTGTAGCCATGCTTATTTTAAAATGTTAGGGTTAGAGAAAGAATACCCAGCACGTTGGGGCAATTATAAAATTGAAGAAGTTTGGGAAGACCTATTACACCCAGAAGATTTGGATAGAGCCAAAGAACATTTTTCTAATTATTTAACTCATTTAGAAGGAACCTATTCACAAGAATTTAGAATGAAACACGCCAATGGTTCTTGGGTTTGGATTTCTAGCCGAGGAAAATCAACCATTGACACAAAAACCAAGCTCCCTAGCGGAATTTTAATTGGAGCCCATATAGACATTACTGCCAACCAACATTTATCAGAATATTTATTGGAAAATAGAATTTCATTATTGAAAAATAATGCCTTGCTTACCTCAATTATCAATAGTCCTGAAAACTTTTATATTGTTGCGCTAGATAAAGCATATCAATACATTGCATTTACCAATAGCTATTCCTCTTATGCAAAAGCAACTTTTATAAAGGAGGCCAAAGTTGGCATGTCTGTTTTTGAAGTTATCCCTGAAAACCTACACGCATTTGGCAAAGCCAATTATGACAGGGCATTGGCTGGCGAGAGTTTTGTTATGGAAAACAATATTACAGCACCCAATGGGAAAACACTTTATTATGAAAATAGGTATAGTCCTATAAAAGACGAATCTGGCGCCATTCATGGTTTAACACTTTTCATCAATGATGTTACAGACATAAAACAAAGCCAAATAGCTGAGCAAATTAATAAACAACGTTATACCGCCTTGTTTACTGGTGCCCAAGATGCTATTTTTATTGCTGAAGCTGCTACTGGAATACTTGTTGACATGAACCAACAAGCTGAACAATTGATGGGTTACTCAAAAGAATTGCTCATTGGGAAGCATCAAATGCTGCTACATCCTGAAAAGGAATTAAAAGTGATTAAGGAAAAATTTGAATTGCTAGCAAATTCCAAGGAATATAAATCTGTAGATAGTTTTATCAAACAGAAATCAGGAGAAATCCTACCAGTTACCATATCAGCTGGTCCTCCTTTTGAGGTAGATGGCAAATTATATGCTGTAGCTTATTTTACAGATGCCTCTAAAATTATTGAAGCAAAACACAAGATTGATAGTATGGAGAACCTGCTAGAACGTGCAGAAGGTATTGCCAATCTTGGAACAGAAGAAATTAAAATGGCCACTGGAGAGCATGTCTGGAGTGATGTTATGTATTCTATTCTTGGCCTACAGCCAAAAAGCATTGCACCAAGAAGAGAAATTTTTGTCAACTTAATTCACCCTGATGACAAACAAAAATATATTGAATGGTTTGTCAATGCCATTTCCCACAAAGATCAAATAAATGCCATTGAAATTAGGATTACCTCTATGGATGGCATAAACAAACATTTACTGATTTCTGGGGTAAATCAGTTAAGTGACACAGGAGAAATCATGAGTCATTTTGGGGTATTCAAAGACATTTCCCAAATAACCAATACCATCATTGAACTCCAACAGCAAAACAAACAATTAAAAGAGATTGCTTGGTCACAATCCCATTTGGTCAGGGCACCGCTTTCAAGGTTATTGGGACTAACCCAGGTTTTCAAAAAGGGGATTTTAAACAAAGAAGAGGAAAAAGAATTCCTGAACCATATTCATCAAACGGCTATGGAATTGGATAAAGTAATCACTAATATCATTTATACTGCCAATGGCATTTCAACTAAATCAGTGTAAAATAATCAGATTTGAGAATCTTGATATAACTTACCTTTACCATAAGTAAGGTGCATGAATCTAGTAAAGAAAGCTATATCTCTTTTCCAAAATATCCACATTCAATCTCTATTAGGAAATGGAGTGATGGCTGTTTTTAATATGCTTGCGCTGGCACTTTTGTACCGTGCACTCTCCGTAAATGATATTGGTGTTTATGTATTATTCATGACCATATTGGGTTTAATTGACACCATCAAAAGTGGTTTACTCACCAATGCTTTTTTAAAATTTTATTCCGGAACAACCCCAGAAAGAGCAAATGAAGTGGTTGGTTCAGCATGGGCACTAGCCTTATTGGTAACTGGATTTTTCATTTTAGTAAATCTTGGTGCATATTTAGGGCTTCCTTATTTCCCCGATCAAGGAACCAGACTATTGATCCAATATTTTAGTTTAATCACCCTTTCTACCCTGCCTTCATTTATGGCAAACCTTGCCGTACAGGGAGAAAAAAGGTTTGATAGGCTATTGTGGTTAAGACTTATTAATCAAGTGCTTTTTGTAGCCATTATTATAGCCTTAATCTTTTTCAAAAAGTCAACCCTTAATAATATTATTTTAACCTATGCTTTTGCCAACCTAATTGCTAGCATTGCTACCCTTCTTTTTGGCTGGACAAAGGTAGGGGCAATCAAATTTGCTAATCTTAACACCATCAAAGACCTATTCCGATTTGGCAAATACAGTATGGGATCCAGCTTAAGTGCCAATTTATTTAGGGTAGTAGATATCTTTTTTATTAATTATTTTTTAAATCCTGCTGCACTTGCCATGTACAATCTTGGCGGAAGATTATTACAATTTGTAGAAATTCCTTTATTGAGCTTTGCCGCATCTGGAATGCCTGTTTTAGCTGGTTTTTTCAATAATAATCAGAAGGACCAGATGATGCATTTTATGAAGAAATTAGTGGGAATGATGACAATTGGAATAGCTGGAATAGCCATTTTTTCAATTGTATTTGCCAACCCCATCATTAGTCTAATTGGGGGTGAAAAATATGCCAATTCAGATGCGGTTAACCTGTTTAGGATTTTTATGTCTATTGCCATCTTATACCCCATGGATAGGTTCTTCTCTCTAACCCTTGATGTTATCAATAAACCCCAAGTGAATTTTTATAAAATTCTGATAATGGTTGCATCAAATTTAGTAGCCGATTATGTAGGTATTTTAATTTTTCATTCTGTGTTTGGAATAGCTTGGGCCAATCTTGTACCCGTATTAATAGCAATAGTAATTTCTTATGTATATTTGAATAGATTTTATAAATTTAGTATATTTAGTATATTGAAAGTTGGACTAGAAGAGTCCCGTTTTTTAATCAAACAGGTTTACCAAACAGTAACCAAAAAGCAAACTATCTAACCCGTTAATTGTTCCAATATGTCTAATAACAAAATCAGTATCATAGTTGCTAGTGACAACCACTATGCCATTTTGATTGCAGCATTATTGAAGTCAATTGACATTAATCACAAGACACCCGAACATATTGATTTCTACATCATAGATGATGGTATTGCTTCTGGTACTAGGGCAAAATTGAATGAGATAGTTTCACCTGACCGTATTACGCTAAAATGGATTAAATCCAGTAATATGGTACCAGCCGATATTAGTATCCCAGTTGACACCTCTTCTTTTCCATTAACAGCTTATTTAAGAATCTTCTCTCCCTATGCGGTTGACCAAGATTTGGATAGACTACTATACTTAGACGTTGATACAATTGTACAATCTGATATTTCAGAATTATGGAATACGGATATTGGAGATTATATCATGGCTGCTGCACAAGATCCTGGGAAAAATGTGGCTTGTGAATGGGGCGGCATTCCCAATTACAAGGAATTAGGCCTATCGGCCGATACTATGTATTTTAACTCCGGTGTATTAATTATTAAGCCAAAAGAATGGCGTGAGCAAAAAATTGCCGCCCAAGTGATGGAAGCACTTGTAAAATACAAAGAGCATGTTCGCTTGGCTGATCAATATGGTCTAAACGTGATTATGGCAAATAAATGGAAGCAGTTAGATCCAAAATGGAACTGGTTTGCCTTTCAAGAAGACGTAAAACCTTATCTAATTCACTTTTTAGATATCAAACCCATCTTCACTTCTTATAATTCACAACCAGTTTATAAGGATGAGTTTTTCCGTTATTTAAAGATGACACCATGGAAAAATTTCAAACCCCAAAGTGGTCATTGGAGAACACTCAGGAAAATCATAAATAAAATCAAGAATGGGATTAAAGTTCTTTTATTCAAAAAAGACTAACCCTCCTTTTCAACTACATCAGGTTTAATGAAATGGATTGGGGATTATTTACTTTCCATTACTAGCTAAACTTTACCTAAAAATCTTGGTTGGCTACAAGCAATAATTGGTTATTTTCAAGCTTGAAATAGCCTTATGTTACAGAGATTCAAATTGGTTTTAGCTACGCTGATAGCTACCTGTAGTCTTTTGATTGCAAATGCACAATCAAAAGTTGCACAAGAAAGTATCCAGTCCAAAATGCAGTGGTTTGCAGATGCTAAATTGGGCATCTTTATCCACTATGGCATTTATGCCGTTAATGGCATCAATGAATCTTGGAGTTTTCATAACAAAGAGATTTCTTATCCGGATTATATGAAACAGTTGAATGGCTTTACTGCCAGCAATTACCAACCGGAGTATTGGGCTAGTTTAATCAAAGCATCTGGAGCACGTTATGCAGTTATAACAACTAAGCACCATGATGGTGTAGCATTATGGCCCACCAAACAAAATCAATTAAATGTGGTGGAAGCTAGCCCTGCCAAAAAAGACCTGATTGCGCCTCTGTTTGCAGCACTTAGAAAAAATAATATAAAAGCAGGTGCCTATTTTTCACTCTTAGATTGGAGCCATCCAGATTACCCTGGTTTTCTAAAAGATAGTACTCGATATAAGATTAAGGATCAGCCCGAGCGTTGGAACAAATTCAAGACTTTTTTGAATGGTCAATTAAATGAGCTCTCAAAAAATTATCAACCAGACCTCTATTGGTTTGATGGAGACTGGGAGCATAGTGCCACTGATTGGAATGCAGAAGGAATTCGGGAATCTTTGCTACATGATAATCCAAATACCATCATTAATGGTAGACTCCAAGGATATGGCGATTACGAAACACCAGAACAAAATTTTCCAGTAACCAGACCTTCATTCAAATGGTGGGAACTTTGTATGACCACTAATAATAATTGGGGTTACCAGCAAAGAGATACTGCTTGGAAAACACCCTATGAAGTCATTAGCATTTTTGTTGACGCAGTAGCCAATGGAGGAAACTTATTATTAGATATAGGGCCAAAGGCCGATGGAACTATTCCCAAAGAACAAGTTAATATACTAACAGAATTAGGTAAATGGAATCAACGCAATGGAGATGCCATATTTGACCGGCTTGGTGGCATTCCTCAGGGGCATTTTTATGGCCCCACTACCCTTTCAAAAGACAGTAGCACTTTGTATTTATTCTTACAAGCCAAAACCAGTGGACCCGTTATGTTAAAGGGTTTGGATAGCAAAATTAAATCCATTGAAATTTTGGGTAATCAAACCAAACTACCACACAAGATTGTAGGAAAAATCTCTTGGAGTGCCGTTCCTGGATTGGTATATATAGATGTGCCTGCCAGCAAGTTGGATCCTTATATTACCGTGCTGAAAGTTCAATTGGAAAAACCTATTAAACTATATAGGGGCAAGGGCGGACTTTAATTATTCTATTAGATACCAAGTGTATGAATTAGCCGGAATGGTAAATGTCAAAGGCATTTCATAAGCCCTGTTCAAGCTTAAGCGCTGCTTAGCTTTTCCTTGTTCAGAAAGATTAGCTTGACTACTAAGGCCTGTGTAATACAGGGGC